>NZ_PCMX01000034.1 GCF_002530675.1 Flavobacterium columnare NBRC 100251 = ATCC 23463 | reverse complement strand
TTAATATTACACCTATTTGATTCAATAAGTCAATTCTTTCGTCAATAGAACCAATGTAAATGAAATTCTGGGTTATATTCTCTGCGGATTTATTTTCTACAGTATAAATATAATTGGATGTTTTGACAAAGCAATGTTCTTTGCAATTTTTAATATCAAAAGAATATATTTTATCAAAAATATTAGACGGTAAATGGTCAATCGGATTTCGTTCTATGCTATCATATAGATATGCTAGATATTTATTGGTAAACTTTTTTATTTCTAAATGATACTCAAGCTCTATGAGTTCTGGATTTATAACTAAAATTTGATCTTGTTTCCCTAATTGTTTTAATGTTGATAATATATACTCTTGGCGTTTTTTGATTTTAGGGTTTTTGCCTAAAAAAACTTTAGAACAAGTATTGGCTAATCGTTCAAGGAAATTTTTGTATTTTAAATTTCCAATTCTTATATGATGACTTTCATGGCCTAGTTTTTGAAGTTCTGTAACAATATGACAATCATAATTCCAGTGATCAAAACTAATAACACAAATTTTTTGACTCATTTTATTCTAATAAAAAGCGTAAAGATATTAATTTTAAGTTATTTTTGTCCTCATTAAAATTTGTTTCATGGATAGAAAGATTCAAGACCTATTGCTACAACTAAAAGAAAAAGGAACCGATTTTACGATAGGAACAAGAAATCAGATAAAAATTATTCCATACGAAGGGAAAGTCTTGAATGTGAAAATCTTTAAAATTCCTTCGTTGTTTAACGGCGTTGTATATAAATTTTTTCGAAAATCAAAAGCAAGGCGTTCTTATGAATATGCTCATCTTTTAACAAAAAAAGGAATAGGAACTCCTTTACCAGTAGGTTATTATGAAAACTTTTCTTTGTTTACTCTGAAAGACAGTTATTATGTATGTGAACATATTCAATACGATTTTCTTTTTAGAGATCTACTAGATTTGCCAATAGATGAGCCAAATCATGTAACAATTTTAAAAGAATTTGCAAAATTTACTTTTTTACTCCATAGCGAGGGAATAGAGTTCTTAGATCACTCACCTGGTAATACATTAATCAAGAAAAATAACACAGGAGGATATAATTTTTATCTTGTAGATTTGAATAGGATGAAATTTCATACCAATATGACTTTTGATCGAAGAATGAAAAATATGGAGAGAATTACTCCAAGACAAGATCAAATAGAAGTCATAAGTGAAGAATACGCTACTCTTTATGGTAAAACAAAACAAGAAGTTTTTGAGAAATTAGTATATCATACATCTGCCTTTCAAAAGAAGGTAATTGCAAAGAAAAAGTTCAAAAAAAAATGGTTGAAAAGATAAAAAATATTTTCACAGTTAGTTTTTTTCAAAATCCAAAAAATATAGCAATAATTTGGATAATTATTTCGGCTGTTTCAGCTATAAAACAATTTGCAAGAGGAAGCTATAATAATTATTTAATCTTTAAAAATGTTTTTTGGCATACATTAGAAAAACAATCTTTGTATGCAGAGTATCCTAGTTTGTATTTTGATCATAACCATTATGGTCCCATATTTGGTTTGTTTATAGCTCCATTTGCCATTTTACCTGATGCCATTGGGATTGTGTTATGGAATTGTTTTAACGCTTTTTTGCTGGTATGGAGTGTTTTTAAACTCCCCTTGAATACCCAAAAAATAAATTTGATTTTATGGATTTGTTTAAATGAATTTATAACATCTAATTTAGGATTACAATTCAATCCAATTATGACTGCTTTGATAATTCTTACCTATGTTTTTATCATTGAAGAAAAAGAACTTAGGGCTGCCTTTTGTATCATTTTAGGTGTTTTTATTAAATTGTACGGAATTGTTGGATTAGCTTTTTTCTTTTTCATCAAGAACAAACCTAAATTTATTGGCGGACTTGTTTTGTGGAGTACCCTTTTATTTGTATTGCCCATGTTTATTTCATCACCTAGTTTTGTTTGTCATTCATACATTGAGTGGTTTGAAAGATTAGTAGTAAAAAATAGCGAAAATGCGTCATTTACTTCCAGACAAGATATTTCTGTAATGGGAATGTTTAGACGTATTTCAGGACATGCAGAATGGTCTAATTTACCTTTTTTAGGAGTAGGGGTCATACTTTTTGGAATGCCTTATCTAAGATGGTCTGCGTTCAAGGATAGAAAATTTCAATTACTCTTATTGGCTTCAGTCTTAATATTTACAGTAATATTTAGTTCAGGATCAGAATCACCCACCTATATAATTGCATTTTTTGGAGTAGCCATTTGGTTTGTATTAAAAGGAAAAGCTATTACTAAAGTAGATTGGTTTTTATTTGTTTTAGCCATGTTATTAACGAGTTTTTCTCCGACTGACTTATTTCCAAAATTTATAAGAGAAAAGTATATAAACCCCTATGCTTTAAAGGCGCTACCTTGTGTATTAGTCTGGCTTAAAATAGTATATGAAATGTTAGTACTGCCTACTTCAAATAATAATCATGTAAGGTTAGAAAATGACAAATAATAAAAAAATAGCTGTAGTAATTCCTGCTTATAATGAATCAGGAAATCTAAAAGTTATGGTTGATTCTTTACATCAAGTTTTTTCAACTCTTAATTATGAATACAAATTAGTTTTTGTAGATGATGGAAGTAAAGATTCAACATTATCCACATTAAAGAAATTTTCAGAAAAAGACGATAAATTATTTTACGTTGAATTATCTAAAAATTTCGGACATCAAAATGCGCTAAAAGCAGGAGTAGATACCGTAGTAGATACCGTAGATGCTATTATAACAATGGATGGAGATATGCAACATCCTCCTGGATTATTACCTCAATTATTAGCTAAATGGGAAGAAGGCTTTGATGTAGTATATACTATTAGAGAAGAAGATGAAAATCTTTCCTTTTTTAAGAAAAAAACTTCTCGAGGATTCTATAGCTTGATGAACTATCTCTCAGAAGTTAAATTTGAACCTGGGACTGCGGATTTTAGACTCATGGATCAACGTGTAGCAAAAGTCTTTTCTGGTTTTTCTGAAAATGAATTATTTATTAGAGGATTGATAAATTGGCTAGGTTTTAGACAATATGGAATTTCATTTCAACCTGCAAAACGATTTGCGGGACAAAGTAAGTATACAGTAAGAAAAATGTTCCGTTTTGCATTACAAGGCATTACATCGTTTAGTACACGTCCGTTGTATTTAGCGGTTCTATTGGGCTTGTTTATCACATTATTTTCTTTTATAGGGTACCTTTTTTACATACTATTTAGTATTTATCATGGACACGTAATTTCAGGATGGGCTTCTCTTATAAGTACAGTTGTGTTTTTTGGAGGCTTAAATCTGATTGTTTTAGGAATTATAGGAATTTATGTAGGTAAATTATTTATGCAGTCTAAAGGAAGACCTAATTATTTAATTCGAGACACTAATTATAAAAAATAAGTATGATTTTATTAAGTTTTGATATAGAAGAGTTTGATATGCCTTTTGAATATGGCAAAGAAATTACATTTGAAGAACAAATGTCTATTTCTATTGATGGGACTAATAAGATTTTAGACTTATTAGATAAACATCAGATTAAAGCTACTTTTTTTTCTACAGCCACTTTTGCTATGAATGCAAAAACAGTCATAGATCGTATCATTCAGTCAGGACACGAAATAGCCTCACATAACTATTATCATACCGATTTTGAAATAAAACATCTTAAAGAGTCAAAAGATAAACTAGAAGAATTAACAGGTAAAGAAGTAATAGGTTTTAGAATGCCTCGTATGTATCCAGTAGATGAAAAAGAAATTCAAAAAGCAGGTTACACATATAATTCATCTATAAATCCAACGTTTTTGCCAGGACGTTATAATAATCTAGACAAACCAAGGAACTATTTTTATCAGGACCAAGTTTTACAAATTCCAGCCTCAGTAAGTCCTTGGGTGCGTTTTCCATTGTTTTGGTTATCTTTCCATAATTTACCAATGTGGGTTTATAAACTATTGGCTAATTGGACATATAATAAAGATGGTTATTTAAATATATACTTGCATCCTTGGGAATTTATAGATTTAAATCAGCCAGAAAAGTTTAATTTCCCAAAATATGTTGTCAAAAACAGTGGTGATCCATTAATAAAACGATTGGATGATTTTATTCTTTATTTTAAGAAAAAAAATAAAATATTTGGAACATTTAAAGAATTTATAGCAACAATTAAATAAAATGAAAATATCTGTCTTTATTATAACTTTTAACGAGGAAAAGATAATAGCTAAATGTTTAGAAAAGTTATACTGGGCTAATGAAATACTAGTTGTAGATTCAGGAAGTTCCGATCAAACCGTTGCTATTTGTGAACAATATGGAGCTAAAATAATTTATAATAAATTTGAAAATTTTGGACAACAAAAACAATTTGCGCTTCAACAAACAACTAATAAATGGGTGTTGTCCTTAGATGCTGATGAGGTTCTTTCAGATGAGTTAATAAATGAAATTCAAAAATTAGATTTAGAACAAAGTACTAAAAGCGGATTTTTAATACCAAGAACACATGTTTTTTTAAATAAAGTCTTTCAATACGGAAATGAAAATAAAAAACCAATTTTACGACTATTTGATAAAACAGTAGGAAGTTTTACACCAGATAAAGTACATGAAACCATAAAAGTAGAAGGTAAAACAGGAGTCTTATCAAATGAAATGTTACATTACACGGTCTTTGATATTTCTATTGCCATACAAAAACAAATCAAATACTCTTTGTTAAGTGGTGAGCTCTTTTTTGAAAAAGAAAAAAAGGCCTCATTATTGAAGCCTTTCATTAAATTCCTCTTTGAGTTTATTCGAGTTTATTTTATACAACGTAACATATTAAATGGTTACGAAGGGTTTGTGTGGAGTATGTTTTCAGCCTTTGGAAGTTTTTTAAAATATGCAAAATTATATGATTTATATCAAAACAAAGAGAGATAACAATCCATTAAATTATTTGCAATTACCTCGTCAGAAAATTGCTGAGCATATTCAAAACCTTTTTTAGAAATAATTTCAGCTTCTTCTGGATTATTGAGTACCCATTCAATTTTTTCTTTTATTTCTTCTGGATTATTCGGGTTGATGTATAAACTATTTGGACCACCAGCTTCAGGAAAAACACCCGAATGAGTAGTAATAACAGGGGTTTTTGAAAAAAGAGCTTCTATAATGGGGATGCCAAATCCTTCAAAAATAGAAGGGTACACGAAAACACTTGCTAACTGGTAAATAATAGCTAATTCTTCGTTGCTTACATTTCTTAAAAAGCTTACTTTGTATTGAATTTGATGTTCATTTATATATTGATGAATTTGTTTTGTGTAAGGCGTTTCTTTGCCTATAAGGACTAAATGAGTGTCAATATCTCTTATAGCTTTTACTATATTGAGTGCGTTTTTTCGTGTTTCTAAAGTTCCTACATTTAATACAAACTGTTTCGGTAGATTAAATTTTTTCAAAACTTTTTCTTGTAATTCAGCAGCATAAATTGTCTTAAATACATCTTGACAGCCCTGATAAACAACTTTGATTTTAGACTCAGGAATTTTTAAAAAATGAACAATATCCTCTTTGGTCTGTTTGCTTATAGCAATAACAAGATCAGCTTCTTGAGCAGCTTTTTTGAATTTATAAAAATGAATTTTTCGATCAAAAAAAGAATACAACTCAGGATATCGTATAAAAATTAAGTCATGTATCGTTACAATGCTTTTGATCCCATTTTTTTGAAGACCGCTAGGGAGTTCTCCTGAAAGACCATGAAATAATTTTATTTCATCTTTTTTAAGATCAGATAAAATTCCAAATTGCCTCCATATATTGTAAAACTTCTTATAAAAGCTAGAAAAAGGAAGTTTTTCTTCTACATTACTTTTATTGAAAGGAAATAAAACAGTACTTGTTTTTTTAGGATTGTACAAAAAATACTGGTTTTCTGAAAAAAAAGTAGCAAGGATTCGAACGCAATCCCTGCTATAATTTCCTAAACCTGTTTTATTATGAAATACGCGTTTAGCTTCGTATCCTATTTTCATCTATTGAATGTTTTATGCTATTAATTAAGATTATACCGCTACGTTGTATTCTCTTAAAGCATCGTTTAAAGATGTTTTTAAATCAGTAGATGCTTTACGCTTTCCAATGATTAATGCACAAGGAACTTGGTATTCTCCTGCCTCAAACTTTTTAGCATAGCTACCAGGTATAACCACGCTTCTAGCAGGAACAACGCCTTTGTATTCTACAGGTTCTGGACCCGTTACATCTATGATTTTAGTAGAGGCAGTAAGACAAACATTAGCTCCTAAAACAGCTTCTTTTTCTACTCTAACTCCTTCCACAACAATACAACGAGAGCCAATAAAAGCACCATCTTCAATAATCACAGGAGCAGCTTGCAACGGTTCTAATACGCCTCCAATACCTACGCCACCGCTAAGGTGAACATCCTTTCCTATTTGAGCACAACTTCCTACTGTAGCCCATGTATCTACCATTGTACCCGCATCTACATAAGCACCTATGTTTACATAAGAAGGCATCATAATTACACCTGATGAAATATACGCTCCGTGTCTTGCTACAGCATTAGGAACTACTCGAATCCCTTTTTCAGCATAATTTCTTTTTAAAGGCATTTTATCATGGTACTCGAAAATACCCACTTCAAAAGATTCCATTTTTTGAATGGGGAAAAACATAACAACCGCTTTTTTTACCCATTCGTTTACTTGCCATCCATCAGAAATAGGTTCTGCTACTCTTAATGTTCCTGCGTCAAGTAAATTAATTACTTCCCTAATGGCTTCTTGTGTAGCGTCATCTTGTAGTAAAGATCGGTCTTCCCAAGCTTTTTCTATTATATTCTGTAAATTTTGCATGTGATTTATATTTTTAGCAAATATAAATGATTTGAACCAAAGCAAAAATCAAAGTTTTAGCTATTTTTGTTGAAATTTTTAATTCATGTCAAGGATTTTAGCGATAGATTACGGGTTAAAACGCACAGGTATTGCTGTAACGGATGATTTTCAAATAATTGCTTCAGGACTTACTACAGTAGCATCTACAGAAGTCTTAGATTTTTTGAAAACGTATTTTGAAAAAGAAAAAGTTGTAAAAGTTTTGATTGGCGATCCTAAACAAATGAATGGACAGCCTTCGGAAAGTGCTCCTTTGGTGGAAGCTTTTGTGCAAAAGTTTAGCGATCAATTTCCAGAAGTAAAAATAGTAAGAGTAGATGAACGATTTACATCTAAAATGGCTTTTCAAACCATGATTGATAGTGGTCTTAAGAAGAAACAACGCCAAAATAAAGCATTAATAGATGAAATTTCAGCAACTATTATGCTGAAAGATTATTTAACTAGAAAAATGATTTAACATTCTTTACAATTTTTGTAGAATTAATTCGTTACCTAAAAAAATTGTAAAAAAATAATACTTTTACGATGTATCTTTGCATCACAATTTACTAGAATGGCAGCAACAACTCAAAATCAAGAAACAGATGTAGTGTTAATTGGCGCTGGAATTATGAGCGCTACTTTAGGTTTGTTATTAAAGGAATTACAACCTGATATTAAGATTGAAATTTTTGAACGCTTAGACGTGGCAGCCGCCGAAAGTTCTGATGCTTGGAATAATGCCGGAACAGGACATGCCGCATTTTGTGAACTTAATTATACTCCAGAATTAGAAAACGGAACGGTAGATGTAAAAAAAGCAGTTAAAATTTCAGAAGCTTTTGAAGTATCACGTCAGCTATGGGCATACTTAGTTGAAAAAGAATTACTTGCCAATCCAGAGTCTTTTATCAAGTCTGTTCCACATTTGAGTTTTGTATGGGGTAAAGAAAATGTTTCCTATTTACGTAAACGTTTTGAAGCTTTACAACAATATGAATTGTTTAAGGAAATGGAATATACAGAAGATCCAGAAATAATCAAACAATGGGCTCCATTAATAATGGAAGGACGTAAATCCAATACTGATATTGCATGCACAACAATGAAATATGGGACTGATGTTAACTTTGGTGCTTTAACAAGAAATCTTTTCAAATATTTAGAAACGTTAGATGGAGTGAACATACATTTTAATCACGAAGTTAAAAAGTTGCGTAAAAAAGAAGAAGGAAAGTGGCGTTTGAAAATAACGGATCTCACTACTGGTGAAAAGAAAAGAATTTACACACCATTTGTATTCATTGGAGCAGGTGGAGGATCATTATTACTGTTAGAAAAAGCCAATATTCCTGAAGGAGAAGGTTATGGGGGATTTCCTGTAAGCGGACAATGGTTAAAATGTACTAACGAAGAAGTAATCAAAAAACACGATGTAAAGGTATACGGCAAAGCCTCAGTGGGTGCACCGCCTATGTCTGTACCTCATATAGATACACGGGTCATAAACGGGAAAAAAGAATTATTGTTTGGACCTTATGCAGGTTTTTCAACCAAATTCCTAAAAAATGGATCTTATTTTGATTTGATCTCATCCATAGAAATGGATAATATTAAGCCCATGTTACAAGCAGGTATTAAAAATATACCTTTAACTAAGTATTTAATAGAACAAGTATTTCAATCTACTAATGATAGAATGAAAGCCCTGAAAGAATATGTTCCTTCAGCAAAAAAAGAAGACTGGGTATTAGAAACAGCAGGACAGCGAGTTCAGGTTATAAAAAAAGATAAAAACGGAAACGGAGTTTTAGAATTCGGAACAGAAGTTGTAGCTGCCGCCGATGGATCATTATCTGTATTACTAGGAGCTTCTCCTGGAGCATCAACAGCTACCTCAATCATGATTGAATTACTCGAAAAATGTTTTCCTCAAAAAATGAAAAGTAATGCTTGGCAAACCAAACTAAAAGAAATGATACCTTCTTATGGTCAAGAGCTAAATAAAAATACGCAAATGGTCAAAGAAATTCGTCAAAAAACAAATGAAGTTTTAAAATTAAATGTTTAAAACTATTCGTACTTTTGCGTCCTTGATTTATTTTGAAAAAATAGAAGAATGATATATCCAATTGTAGGTTACGGAGATCCTGTATTACGAAAAGTAGGTGAAAATATTTCAGAGGATTATCCTAATTTGAAAGAAGTAATTGCTAATATGTACGAAACTATGTACAAGGCACACGGTGTAGGACTGGCAGCTCCGCAAGTAGGTCTAGCTATTCGGTTGTTTATTGTAGATACAGAACCCTTTAGTGATACAGAAGACTTATCTAAAGAAGAAGCAACACAATTAAAAGGGTTTAAGAAAACTTTTATTAATGCCAAAATACTGAAAGAAGAAGGAGAAGAATGGGCTTTTAATGAAGGTTGTTTGAGTATTCCAGATGTCCGTGAAGACGTATATCGACATGAACGGATAACTATCGAATATTTTGATGAAAATTTTGTAAAGAAAACAGAAGTATACGACGGATTGGTGGCACGTGTAATTCAACACGAGTACGATCATATAGAAGGCGTTTTGTTTACCGATAAAATTTCAACCCTTAAAAAAACCTTAATTAAAAAGAAATTACAAAACATTATGGAAGGAAAGGCTCGACCTGATTACCGTATGCGTTTTGCAAAAATGAAATAAAAGTAATATAATTGCCCTCCCAATTGAGGAGCAATAAAAATAATTTAACAAAATGAATTTAGAAAGAATATTAGCCATTTCAGGAAAGCCAGGTTTATATGCTTTAAAAATGCAAACAAGAACTGGTTTTGTAGCAGAATCATTAGTTGATGGTAAAAAAGTAACAGTGGGTATGCAAAGTAATGTAAGTTTATTATCTGAAATATCAGTATATACTTACTCAGAAGAAAAACCATTAGTAGAAGTAATGAGTGCTATTGCCAAAAAAGAAAATGGTGGTGAAGCCCCTCGTTTAAAAGAGGATAAAGCCGCTTTATTAGCATATTTTGGAGAAGTGTTGCCAGATTATGATCAAGATAGAGTATATCCTTCTGATGTAAAAAAAATCTTGAACTGGTATAATATATTACAAGCTAAAGGATTAGTGGTTTTAGCTGAAGAAGTAAAAGTAGAAGAAACTAAAAAAGAAGAAGTAGCTGAAGAAAAACCTAAAAAAACGAGAGCAACTAAAGCTAAAAAAGAAGAAACTACTGGTGAAAAAGAAGAAAAACCAAAGAAACCAAGAGCAACAAAAAAAACAAAATCTGAAGAATAATCAGTTGTAATTTTAACAAAAATATAAGTCCTGTATTTGAACAACAAATGCAGGATTTTTTGTTATTTAGTAAATCTATTATTTTCTATAAAAAAACGACATGAATACACGTTCAGAACAACTACAAGCTTTTAATCGTTTATTGGATATTATGGACGAACTTCGAGAAAAATGCCCATGGGATAAAAAGCAAACATTAGAAAGTTTGCGTCATCTGACCATAGAAGAAACCTATGAGTTAGGAGAAGCTATACTAGATAATGATTTAAATGAAATTAAAAATGAACTAGGAGATTTATTACTTCATATCGTTTTTTATTCAAAAATAGGAAGTGAAACCCAACATTTTGATATAGCGGATGTAGCCAACGCTATTTGTGATAAACTCATTCATCGCCATCCTCATATTTATGCAGATGTAGAAGTAGCAGATGAACAAGAAGTGAAACAAAATTGGGAAAAACTCAAACTTAAAGAAGGTAAAAAATCAGTTCTACAAGGAGTACCTAAATCATTGCCCGCCATGGTTAAAGCCAGTAGGATACAAGATAAAGTCAAAGGAGTAGGTTTTGATTGGGAAGAACCATACCAAGTATGGGATAAAGTACAAGAAGAATTACAAGAATTACAAGAAGAAGTAAAAAAAGGAAATCAAGATAAAATAGAAGCAGAGTTTGGAGATGTTATTTTTTCAATGATTAATTACGCTCGTTTTTTAAATATTAATCCAGAAGACGCTTTGGAAAGAACGAATAAAAAATTTATCAAAAGGTTTACCTATTTAGAACAAAAAGCAAAAGTACTGGGTAAAAACCTCTCGGATATGACACTTGCCGAGATGGATGTTTTTTGGGAAGAAGCCAAACGTATGCCCTAAAAAACTATTTTAAAAAAGAATAAGTCTTTAAAAAGGAATGATTTTTGATATATCCGTATGATGCGATACCAAATTTTTATAATTGTAGTTTTTGTATGTTTCAAGCTGAAAGCGCAAAATGATGGCAAACGATTGCCTTCGTTAAAAATACCGCGAATAGATATTCCCGAACCTAATAAAAATAAAGGCAAAGAAGAAACGGCTCCTCAATATTCATTAAATAAACCTTTTGAACCTAAATTATTCAAAGTACCTCCTAAAAAATATGATCCTCCCAAAACAGATAAAGAAATGCAGATGACGGGAGGAGGTAGTGATCTAGACCTAGGAAAGCTATATGCAGAAAAAATGAATGATAAGCTAAAGCCTCAGATTAAAGAAGGTGTTTTGGATCCAAAAGCTTTTAGAAAACATCAATATTTTGGAGATTTTACTATAGATTCAGAAACCATAACCTTAAACTATCGAGATTTCGGAGAGGTAGATGGAGATCAGGTTCAAGTTTGGGTAAATGGCAAAAATGTGACTGACTATTTATATTTAGAAGGATTTAGAAAAAAAATAATAATTTACCTTACAGAAGGGATTAATCATATAGAAATTGAAGCTCTAAACGAAGGAACTTTTACTCCTAATACAGGGGAATTTTTGTTTACAGATAGTCAATCTAAAATTTTGATGGGCGATAAATGGGGATTGGCTACAGGGTTTAAAGCAAAATTTAATATCACAAGAATTGTTAAAAATAGTAAGACAATAGAAAAAAAATAAAAAATTGTCTTACTATTTTTACTGAAAAGTTTACATGGGTAAATGTTTTTCAAATCCTTTGGCTACAAATTTTTCAAATTTTTTATCCTGATTGTAAAAAACAGGGCCATGTCCAAAACATAAGATATGTGGATTGAGTTTGGCTATTTTTTGTAGAGAATAAAGATTTTCTTTAGGATTAGAAGTAAATAGATAAGGAGGTAAATACAAACCTTTTTGAGTTGTAATTAGGTTCATGTTTGTAGCTACATCACCAGCAATTAAAACACCATCTTTTTCTCTAAAAAAAGCAATATGTCCATCAGAATGTCCAGGCGTTTCAATTACCTTAAATTCGCCCAAAGAATCTCCTTCTCTAAGTGTTTTATTTACTTTCATTCCTTTCCCTGACCAAAATTTTTGTTGTAATAAAGAAATCATATTTTTAGGCGAAGGATAATCTTTAGTTGCCAATCCAGATTCAGCTCTTTCTACCTCTTTTGTATGACAATACAAAGGGATGTCTAAAGTATGACAAATTAATTGCGATGCGCCTTGGTGATCAGGATGAGCATGTGTTAACGCGTGTGCATAAATAGGGATTTCTTCTGTTGCTTTTCTTATTTTAGAAAAAGAACTTCTTATGCCTGCATCTACTAATACTCCCTCTATAATATAACAGTTTACACTATTTCGGGGTAATAAAGGAATATGAAATACTTCGGGTGCTATTTTTTTTATCATATAAAAAGGAGTGTTTTGGGGTAAATATTCAAAAATGAATCTTAAAATTTATATGAGACGAAAATAGAACAGAAAAAATGAGTAAAAAAAGACATTTGTCTTATTCTTTTTGATAAAAATGTAGTTTAGCCCTATTTAATGTACGAGTAGTAATTCCTATAAAGGAAGCTATATCTTCTGTTTTAGCTCGGGTAAGAAGGAAAGGATAAAACTTAATTAGGTTTCTAAATTTTAAATTTGCTGATTGATGATGAAAAAGTTGTAAAAAACGTTCTTTTTCTAAATACTCTTTTTGTATAATATGTTGTGCAACTTTTCCCCAATTAGTACTTTTTTTAATAAGCAGGTTTAAATTTTCTAAGGTAATAGTAAGTAATAAACTATCTTCTATTGCTTGTATATTTTTTGTAGAAAGTGTTTTATTTTGAAAACTAGTTAAAATAGTTACAAAATCGTTTTCAATACCAAAACAATAAATGTTTTCTTTACCGTAAGCATCTACAGAGTAAGCTTTGACCATTCCTTTTGCAATAAAACCTAAGAGCAAGCAAGGCTCATCTTGTTTGATAAAAAAATCTTCTTTTTTTAGAATAATGATTTTAAAAAAAGAAGATCCCCAATTAATTTCATCTTCATTTAAAATGTGGAGAGAACTTAAATACTCCTTTAAATGATTTTGTATTAATTGGGGATTCATAATTATTTTTTAAAATTATTGATGCCGTTTTCTAACCAAGATTTATATTCATCAATACCTGAAAAGCCAATAGGTTTAGACAAGTCATTTCCATCAGAATCTAAAACTACATAAAGGGGTTGAGAGTTGCTTTTGTATCTCGTAATTTGGAAATCACTCCATTTATTACCAATTGTTATGATTTCTTTACCTGTTGCTTTTGAAACGTATTGTTGTTCTTTTGGCAATTCAATTTTTCGATCGCAAACTAAAGAAATGATAACAACTTTTTCTTGTAAGATAGATAATACTTCAGGGTTAGACCATACGTTATCTTCCATTTTTCTACAATTAGCACAAGCATCTCCTGTAAAATCTAGGAGAACAGGTTTGTTAACTTCTTTTGCGTATGCTAAACCTGTTTCGTAATCGTCAAAAGTAACAATGTTATGCGGTCCGTAATGTGCGTGTTCAGGTAATTCTGCTTTTGAAGCAGCGGAAGAAGAACCTAAACCATTAGTGCTTTCCGCATAATTTAATGGAGGTGTTAATCCGCTTAAAATTTTAAGAGGAGCTCCCCATAACCCAGGAATCATATAAAAAGTAAATGAGGTAACAATAATAGCCATTATGAGTCTTCCAATACCAATTTTATCAGCTTTTTCGTAATCATGAGGTAACATATATTTACCAAATAAATACAGTGCCCAAGCACCAAAAATACCAATCCAAATAGCTAGGAATAATTCTCTTTCTAATAGATGCTTTTGTAAAACTAAATCCGCATTAGATAAAAATTTAAAAGCAAAAGCCAATTCTAAAAATCCTAAAGAAACTTTTACGGTGTTTAACCATCCTCCTGATTTGGGTAAAGTGTTTAACCATCCAGGGAACATAGCAAAAAGCATAAAGGGAAGTGCAATAGCTAAAGAAAAACCAAACATTCCAACGATAGGAGCAATTCCTCCTTTTGTAGCAGATTCTACTAACAATGTTCCTACAATAGGCCCTGTACAAGAAAAAGAAACCACCGCAAGAGCTAGAGCCATGAATGTAATTCCTAGGATTCCTCCCTTATCCGCTTGTGAATCTAACTTTGTTGCCCAAGAACTTGGTAAAACAATTTCAAACGCGCCTAAAAAAGAAAGGGCAAATACAATTAATAATCCAAAAAAGATTAAGTTAAACCAAACACTTGTTGATAATTCGTTTAAAGCTTCTGCACCAAAAACACCTGTTATTAAAGAACCAAGGATTACGTAAATAACAATAATTGACAATCCGTATAGAATGGCATTTCTTATACCTTCTGCTTTTGTTTTGCTTTGTTTTGTGAAAAAACTTACCGTCATTGGTATCATCGGAAAAATACAAGGCATCAGTAAAGCAGCAAATCCTCCTAGAAATGCTAATAAAAAGATCGTCCAAAGACTTTTATCGTTATCTTCCGTTTTTGTAGTAGAGCTATTGTTTGTGTCAATAGCTGATGGCTTATTTTCTTTTGTGATCAAAGGAACAGCAATTATCTTATTAGTTGTGTCTTTTGGTGTTACTTCTGTGTTTGCAACGTCTTCTTTTGCCGCTTCTGTGTTTGTTAGGGGTAATTGTATATCAAATGTTTTGTCTTGTTGTATACAAGCTTCTTTACATACTTGATATTCAACATATACTTTTACATTCGTGTTTTTAGGATTAATAAGTTTTATTGTTTGCTTAAATTGTGCTTTGTTTTCAAATAAATATTCATCTACTTCAAAAACCTCACTATATACCTTTTTATAAGCACTTTCAGAGGTTTTGCCAACTAATTGGTAATTTCCTTTTGCATTTTTAAAAGTAAAAACAGTAGGTAAAGATCCACCATCAGGCGTAAACTGTGAAAATAGATGCCATTCGTGTTCTATTTTTGCATCGAAAGTAATAATAAATTCAGTGTCTGATTTTTTTTGTACACTTGTTTTCCAGCTTACTGGATTTAGTATTTGAGAATAAGCACCTAAAGAGCTTATAAAAAATAAAAAGGCTAGTAATTTTTTCATTCTGTGAAAATTATATTTAATATGTTTTTTGTATTTGAATGGGCAATAAAACGATTATCAGCTCTATGATTGATAACCCAAACAATTTTGTCGTCTGAAAGTAAAAGCCAAGTATCTTCTTTATCAACTAATGAAAATTTTTCATCTTTAAAGTATTTACTTATTTTTTTCTTACCCTTCATTCCAGATGGATAAAAATAATCACCTTTTTGCCATTTTCTAAGTTTTAAAGGAAATTTTAACGTTTCCTTGTTTACAAAAATAGAAGATTTTGTAGGTATTGTATTGTAACCTGAGTTACAAAAACGCAATTTTATTGGATTTTCAATGTATTTAGTTTCCTTAGAAATAAAGAACTCTAAAGTAAGAGAAGTTTGTTTTTTAGTTAGAATAAGAATATTTCTATCTTTTATTAATCGGTAGTGATCGGAAAGAATCTGTTTCCCCGATTGATTTTCTACTAAGTCATAAATAGCATCCCAATCATGAAAGCCGTACGATTTGAGCCATTCATATAAATAGGCTTTATAATTTGGTAAAGTTTGTAATTTTACAACATCAAAATAAATGTCGTCTTCTTTTTTAATTGCTATTTCTTCCAATTTATTATAAATAGAATGACTTGCAAGAGATTCAGTTTGTTTTAAATTTTTAAGTGTATTTTGAAAAGAACTTAATAAATTCGTATTCAATTCTTTTAGAATAGGAACTACGTGATGTCTAATTTTATTTCTGAAATATTTATCAGAAGCATTGCTTGCATCTTCTCTCCATTGAATATTATTTTCTGCTGCGTATTTTTCAATTTCTTCACGAGAAAAAATTAATAAAGGACGTATAATTTTATCATTGATTTGTGGGATTCCTGTTAGTCCTTCAATACCTGTACCACGGGTGAAATTGATTAAAAATGTTTCTAACGAATCATCTAAATGATGTGCGGTTAGCAAATGATCAAATCCTTGCGTGTTTAATAATTCATAAAACCAATTATAGCGTAATTCGCGTGCTGCTTGTTGAATAGAAAGTTTATTGTCGTTCGCATATATTTGCGTTTCAAAATTTTTAATAAAACTTTCAACTTTTAATTTTTGACTTTCAAATTTTACAAATTCTTCATCCTTATTACTTTCATCACCCCTTAATTGAAAATTACAATGTGCAATAGCTATTTGTAAGTTTAATTTTGAAAACAAGTTTAATAAAATCATACTATCAATACCACCACTAACAGCTAGAAGTAATTTTTTATCATTTAAAAAGGGAAGGTTTTGATTAATATGATTCTGTAATTGTATCAGCATTTTTTGTTCATTGAATTTTATTAGTAATAATTGAGATTGAAATTATAAAAAAACCTAAACTAGGAGTATAGATCTCTTTTTAAAATTTCATACAATATAGGTGTTTAAATTACGCATTGAGTGTTTTTATATTTTATAATCAAAAGATTTGTAGAAAAGCTTATTCTTATTTTGTTTAGGTTTTGTTGGAACCCGTATAGAAGTAATAGGAATAACATAATTCATTTTTTAATGGCAAACTATGAAAGTAAATAGGATGCTAGAGAGAAATTGTAAAAAAATAAATACTTTTTGATGGATTTATAAAAATATTTATTTTTTTAACTTAATACTTCACGCATGGCTTTAGCCTTTAATAAACATTCTTCGTATTCTTGTTCAGGGTCAGATAATGCGGTAATAGCACTGCCCACAGAAAAAGAAAGATAATGAGTATTAGAATTGTATAAAATGCTGCGAATGACTACATTAAAATCAAAATTACCAGAAGGAGTAAAGTAGCCTACGGCTCCACTATACAAACCTCTTTTGGTTTCTTCTAATTCTTCTATAATCCGCATAGCCGAAATTTTAGGAGCACCAGTCATACTTCCCATAGGAAAAGTGGTTTTTATAATATCAACAGGATTAGTTGTGCTTTTTACTTCAGAAATAACCGTTGAAATCATTTGATGTACTTGTTTGAAAGAATAAATTTTACATAATTCTTCTACTTGTACAGAACCTTTTGTAGCTGTTTGAGCTAAATCATTTCGGACTAAATCCACTATCATAATATTTTCAGACCGTTCTTTTGGATTCTGTTCTAATTCAGTTTTAGAATTTGTATCTAAAATGAGATCTTCAAATCGTTTAGAAGTTCCTTTAATAGGTTGGCTGATGACTTTTTGATTTTCTTTCCTTATATAACGCTCAGGAGAAGCACATAGCAAATAATGGATATGATTTTTAAAAAAACAAGCAAAAGGAGGTTCAGAAATTTTATTTAATTCTTGAAAAATTTCGGAAGGAATGATTTTACCGTTTTTAGCATAAAATTCCATGCAAAAGTTAGCTTCATAAAGATCGCCTCTATGAATATGAGTTAACATTTGGTTCACTTTTTTTATATAATGCTCTTTTGAAACACGTTGTTGGATTGTGATTTCAGATTTTTGAGTTTCGTTTTTCGTTTTTCGTTTTTCTAAAATTTCTTCAAGATCTGAATCAATTTCATCATCGCACATATTTAAATAAGCAATTTCTAGTTCATTTCCTCTTAAGAAAAATATCTTTTTAGGCTGAAAAAAAAATAAATCGGAAAAATTTAATCCATCATGATTTTTAGAATTTAGTGATTCAATATCATTTTTTAGGTCATAAGCTAAGTAACCAAATAGCCAATCATTGGTTTGTTGTTGGTATTGTTTTAAATCATCAAAAGCATTAAGATAGTCCGTTTTTAGGGAAGTAAAAGCATCTACAGCAACAATTAAGTCATAAGAACTATATTGTTGTGGATAATTATTACTGTTTAGATAGGCTACTTCACGGAAATTTTCTGCCCAAAGAAGTAATTTTTCTTTTATAGCTATAGGATTAACTTTTATTTTTTTTAAGATTCTCACAATATACTTTTTTCAAAAGGCTAAAATATTACATACTTTACAGAATAGAAAATCAGAACGCTTTAAATAGTTGTTAAAGTATATAAAAGATTAGATAAGCAGTAGTAATAAATAATTTGTAGAAAAGATTTAGAGCCCTCTTAATAATCTTTTTATAGAGATATTTCTTAATTTTAAAGCTTTAAAAATATCAAGTCCTTTAACTAATGAATATTCCACAAAGTTCAAAGAAAAGAGTTGTTATAATTGGTGGTGGTTTTGCAGGTATTGCGTTAGCCAAAAAACTAAGAAATAAAAATTTTCAAGTTGTACTGATTGATAAACACAATCATCATACATTTCAGCCTTTATTGTATCAAGTTGCTACAGGAGGATTAGAAGCAGGTTCTATAGCGTACCCTATTCGTAAAGTTATTCAAGGATGTACGGATTTTTACTTTAGATTGACTACTGTAAAGGAGATAGATCCTAATCATCAAAAAGTTTTGTCAGAAATAGGTGATATACATTATGATTATTTGGTTATTGCTACTGGATCTAAAACGAATTATTTTGGGAATAAAGAAATTGAACGTAATTCAATGTCTATGAAAACCATTCCGCAGTCACTAAATATTCGTAGTTTAATTTTAGAAAATTTTGAAGAGGCTGTTTTAACGAAAGATGAACTAGAAAGAAATGCTTTGATGAATTTTGTTTTGGTAGGAGGAGGACCAACAGGAGTTGAACTAGCAGGAGCCTTGGCAGAAATGAAAAAAGCCATTTTTCAAAAGGATTATCCCGATTTAGATATTCAAAAAATGCAGATTCATTTAATACAAAGTGGCGATCGGATACTCAATACAATGACAGAAAAATCGTCTATAGCTTCTGAAAATTTTTTAAAAGAATTGGGTGTTAAAATTTGGAAAAATGTACGTGTAACAAATTATGATGGACGCACAATTACGACTAATACAAACCTTGTTTTAGATGCGGCAACGGTTATTTGGACAGCAGGGGTTCAAGGAGCTTGTATACATGGTTTGCCAGAAGAATCTGTTGTAGAACGAGTAGAACGCATAAGAGTAAACGAATTTAATCAAGTAAAAGGATTTGAAAATATTTTTGCCATAGGAGATATTGCTTCTATGGAAAGTGAATTGTATCCGCAAGGACATCCTATGATGGCACAACCTGCCATACAGCAAGGGGATTTATTAGCAGATAATCTACTTAATTTACAACAAAATAAATCTATGAAAGCCTTTGTATATGATGATAAAGGCTCTATGGCAACTATTGGTAGGAATTTAGCTGTTGTAGACTTACCTAAATGCCATTTTAATGGCGTTTTTGCTTGGTTTGTATGGATGTTTGTTCACTTGTTTTCATTGATTGGATTTAAAAACAAAGCGGTTGTTTTTTTAAATTGGGTTTATAATTACATTCGCTTTGATCGAGAAGGACGTTTGATTATTCGTCCTTACAAAAAGAAAAGTTTTATTACATTTACTAGTGACGAGATTTAGTGAATTGTGGCTTAAGTTTATTTTTTTTAAACTTAAGCCGTTTTATATTAACTAATCACTTTTTTAGAGAATGTAAAGATGATGATATCTTTTTTAAATTATCATTGTCCCATTTTAAAGTAATAATCAGCAGAGTGTTTACCACTTCCATAAAAAAGAAAGAAAGAACAAACACATAGTAAAAAGAACGATAAAATTAAATTTGTAGGATTCATTTGGTCGATAAAATTAATTAAGAATGCGCCCAAAAGAATAGGAATTTGAGCTATAATGGACCAACGTGTTAATAACCCAAATACAATCATAATTCCACCCATTATATGAGCTGCCATGACATAATGTACAATTAGCATTCCACCACCAAAATTTTTTATGGGTTCAATTAATTGTGTGTAATAAAGGGTATTAGTCATAAAAGAAACCCCTTTCATGAATAAAAAAATACCTACAAAAATTCTCAACAAATCCAATGAATAATAAGTGTGCGCATTTGCCCACTTATTCAAATTTTTTACTGTTTCCATAGCTGTTAGTTTATAAAATTGCATCTAAAATACTAAAAATCAGCTTATTATTTTAATTTTTTGGATTATATTTTATATAAAAAGCGTTTTCATTGGGTTGTATGTCGCTTATTTTATTTATATCAAAAGGAATCGTTTGCCAATTATTGGAAACCAAGATCGTTTGTTTTTTACTTTTTATAAAGAGTTCGATAGGCATTTTAAAATTAGGCTCCTCCGTAACCCATCTAATTTCAAATGTACGGTCTTTTTTTTGAATTTCTAAGAGGGGAATAGTGGTGTATTTTAGATACTGATTAAATATAGGGGTTAGATTCATCTTAGATTCTTTGTTAAAAAAATCAATTACTGTTTTTCCTTCGATAATTTGTTTTTTGTATTTTTTAGAGAAATTTAACAAAATATCCCACCATTTATCTATGCCTATAACATGACGTAGAGTGTTAAGCATATTAGCTCCTTTATAATAAATGTCGCCGCTTCCTTCTTTGTTTACCCCAAAATCTCCTATCATCGGACGATCATGAGCTATGTTCATACGAAGTCCTTTGCAATATTCTAGTGCTTTTTCATATCCGTATAGACATTCTATAAAAACTATTTCGGAATACATAGTAAAGGCTTCATGTATCCACATATCAGCAATGTCTTTGCTTGTTATACTATTGCCAAACCATTCATGACCTGTTTCATGTATCGTTATATAATCAAATAATAGTCCAATCCCAGTTCCTGATAAATCCTTCCCTTGATACCCTTTTTTATATTGGTTTCCGTATGCTATTGCACTTTGATGTTCCATTCCCAAATATGGGCTTTCTACTAACTTATAGCTATCTTCCTTAAAAGGATATTCGCCAAATTTTGATTGAAAACAATCCAACATAGGTTTTACTTCTTCAAAGTGTTTTCGTGCTTTTGATTCATTATTTCGTAGGACATAATATTTTAGATCTAAGCCTTTATGATGATCTTCAATTAATACATAATCGCCTATATTCACAGTAATGTCGTAGGTGTTAATAGGATTTTTAACTTCCCAATCCCAACGAGTATAGCCATTTTTCAGATTTTCATTTCCTAGAAATCGTCCGTTAGATACATTCATGAGTCCATTGGGAACGGCCACCTTAATAGAAGCTCCTAAATCGGGCTCATCACTTTGTGAATCTTTTACGGGGTACCAAGAACTAGCCCCAAATCCTTGACAGCTAACAGCCACCCAAGGTTTGTTGTTTAGATCATGAGTAAAGGTAAAACCACCATCCCAAGGGGCTCTTTTGGCTACTTTAGGATTTCCGGAATAATAGAATCTGATTTTTTGGGTGCTTCCTTTAGGAAGTGTATTAGGAAAATAGATAAAAGTAGCTATTTCATCACGTTTGTAATTCAGTTTTTGGTTGTCATAAAGGATGCTATCTATTTTCATGTTTTCAAATAAATCAATTTGAATTTTTGAAGTATGGTTTACTACTTTAAAAGTAATATCATTATAACCTATTATTGATTTTTGATCAATATTGATTTTGATGTTTAAATCATAACGTTGTACATCAAAACAGCTGCGTTCTGTTCGTAATCCTCCTTGTAGAGAGTCTCGATGGCTATATTGTTCTTTGGCTACAGTTAGCTGTGCTGATATAGGTTGAGTTTTTAAAAAAAGGAATAATAATAATAAAATATATTTTCTCATAATAAAAAAAAATCTACCGCGTAAAGGTAGATTTTTATGAGTTTTAATAAAAAAATAATTTATTATTGGATGTTTTAAATAGACTATGAATAATTAAGAAACATAGATGTAGTTTTTTTATAACTAAACTTGAATGACTCCTAAATTAAAAGGTTTTTCTATAGGAGCATGATTAGCAGCTTCTATTCCCATAGAAATCCAAGTACGAGTTTCAAGAGGGTCTACAACAGCATCTGTCCACAAACGAGAAGCAGCATAATAAGGAGAAACTTGTTCGTCGTAACGTGATTTTATTTTATTGAATAGTTCTTCTTCTTTTTCTGGAGTAATTTCTTCGCCTTTGGCTTTTAACGAGGCGGCTTCTATTTGTGTAAGTACTTTTGCTGCTTGTGCTCCTCCCATAACGGCTAATTCAGCACTCGGCCAAGCAAATATGAGTCGAGGGTCATAGGCTTTCCCACACATAGCATAGTTGCCAGCTCCATAAGAATTGCCTATTACGACTGTAAATTTAGGAACTACAGAGTTAGATACGGCGTTTACCATTTTAGCACCGTCTTTTATAATTCCTCCATGTTCAGACTTAGAGCCTACCATAAATCCTGTTACATCGTGCATGAATACTAAAGGGATCTTTTTTTGATTACAGTTTGCTATAAATCGAGTTGCTTTATCAGCACTGTCAGAATAAATAACACCTCCAAATTGCATTTCACTAGGTTTTGTTTTGGCTCCCGTGGTTTTAGCTATCAAACGTTGATTTGCTACAATTCCTACCGCCCATCCATCAATGCGAGCATAACCTGTGATGATCGTCTGACCATAGCCTGCTTTGTATTCATCAAATTCAGAATTATCGACTAAACGCTTGATGATTTCCATCATGTCGTACTGTTCTGTACGCGATTTTGGTAAAATTCCAAAGATTTCGTTCGGATCTAAAGCTGGTTTTTCGGGTTTGATTCGGTTGTACCCTGCTTTATTAAAATCGCCTATTTTACTAACAATGCTTTTAATTCTGTCTAAAGCATCCTTATCATCTTTTGCTTTAAAGTCCGTTACCCCTGAAATTTCGCAATGTGTAGTAGCCCCTCCTAAGGTTTCGTTGTCAATTGTTTCGCCAATGGCTGCTTTTACTAAATAACTACCTGCTAAGAAGATACTTCCTGTTTTGTCAACAATCAAGGCTTCATCGCTCATAATAGGAAGATAAGCACCACCTGCCACACAGCTTCCCATAACGGCTGCTATTTGAGTGATTCCCATACTACTCATTAAAGCATTGTTACGAAAAATACGGCCAAAATGTTCTTTATCAGGAAAAATTTCATCTTGCATAGGTAGATAAACACCGGCAGAGTCTACCAAATAGATGATAGGCAATCTGTTTTCCATTGCAATTTCTTGTGCGCGTAAGTTTTTTTTAGCTGTAATAGGAAACCATGCGCCTGCTTTTACGGTTGCATCATTTGCTACTACTATACATTGTTTGCCTTGTATATAGCCCATTTTTATAACAACTCCTCCTGATGGGCAACCTCCGTGTTCTTTGTACATACCTTCCCCAACAAAAGCTCCTATTTCAATTGAATTTGTGTCTTTATCTAGTAAATAATCTATTCTTTCTCGTGCAGTCATTTTGCCTTCAGCACGAAGTTTGGCAATACGCTTTTCTCCGCCTCCTAATTTTACTTTTGCTAAACGCTGTTTTAATTCAGATAGTAGAAGTCTGTTATGATCTTCGTTTTTATTGAAGTTTAAATCCATAGTGTATTGTTTAATTTCGGTCTGCTAAATTACAAAATCTGTTTAACTATTTAAAAAGAGCGTTAAAATACTGTTAACAGAATTAATATGTAATTCATCTTGGGTTAACATTAACTTAACATACGAAGGGTATTTTCGTACCTGAAATTAAATTGATTAAAAATGGCATTTAGAGACGTATTGAAATTCTTTTCTCCAAAGGATACAACTTTTTATCCTTTATTTATTAAAGCAACAGCAGATTTACTTGCTTTATCTGAAAATTTACACGAAGCTGTAAATATAGGGAAAAGTGAAATGGAAAATAGAACTAATTACTACAAACAAGTAGAGCAATTAGTAGCAGATATTGAGAATGTAAACCATAAAATGAATATCGAATTGAGTAGAAATTTTATTACTCCTTTTGATCGTGAAGATATTCACATGTTAATCACTACTATTACAGAAGTAGCTAATAATATATATACGGCTTCTAACCGTATGAACTTATATAATGTGGTTAAAATTAATAAATCCATTCGCAAATTAACTGAAATCACTTTAGAAGCGTGTACTCATATTAACGGGGCTGTATTAGAGTTGAAGGATTTAAAGAATTTAGATAAGATTAACAGTGCTGTTAAAAAAATTAACAAATTAGAAAGTAAAGCTGATTTAGTATTTGATAAGGCAGTAGCTGAATTGTTTGAAAATGAAACAGATGTTGTTAACATTATTAAATATAAAGAAGTATTATATGCTTTGCATAAAGCAACAGATAAATGTAAAGATGTATCTAGAACTTTAGAAGCAATTTCAGTTAAACACGCTTAATCGCTCTAAATTATTTTAAAAAAATGGAATTTGCTTTATTAATTATAATAATTGTTGTAGCTATGGGCTTCGACTTGGTCAACGGTTTTCACGATGCGACCAATTCGATTGCTACAGTGGTTTCAACAAAGGTATTATCGCCAACTCAGGCTGTAATATGGGCTGCAATATTTAACTTCGCTGCTTATTGGGTTTTTGATATGAGTGTAGGTAATACAGTAGCAAAAACAGTGGATAACTCGGTTATTGACTTGTGGGTGATTCTGTCAGGTTTGTTAGCAGCTACAGTATGGAATTTGTTAACGTGGTGGCTAGGAATACCTTCATCTTCTTCTCATACACTTATTGGTGGATTTGCGGGGGCAGCCGTAGCGCACGCAGGTTTTGATGTGTTGAAGTTAGAAGAAATTACAAAGCCCTTGATGTTTATTGTTTTAGCACCAATCATAGGGGGAGTTATATCCTTTATTATTACACTCATGACAATTCAAAGAAATTTCTTTATAAAATTGTTCTGTTATATCCTGTTAACTGTTTTTACAGTTTATATGACTTGGGCCTATAAAGATATTTTTGATATCAAGCCCATTATGATTTGGATCATAGGCGTTTTATTGTCTTCGTTTGTGTTAATTTTTATCATTTTTGAAATAGTTGTAGGTAAAAACAATACGGCTATGAAAGAAGGTAATTTATATAAAAAATTACAATTATTGTCTTCAGCAGCCTTTTCATTAGGTCACGGTGGAGCCGATTCTCAAAAAGTAATGGGAATTATTTGTGCTGCTTGTATTGTATATGCTAATGGAGTAAGAAGAGGAGAGGTAAAAGGAGAAGTACCTAGTTTATTACAAGTAACAGAAGTTTTACAAGTAAAATATACTAACGACGAAGGTAAAATTAAAAAATTTAAACCAGCTATTGGTATTTTCGATAAAGATACAATTTATGTAGATGGAAAAAAGATTATTGATTTATCTACAAAACAAAATATTTATGAAGATGAAAAGTTAGTTGCAGGAATTAATTCTAGTAATCCTTTCCTTTTGCATTTGAAAAAAGAAAATATTGATTTGAGTAACTTTGAAAAAGCAGTCAAACAGTTAAAAACATTACATGTATATACTGATAAAAAAGATGTGCATGATACTGATACAAAAGAAGTTATTTTTAAAGACAAAGAATTAAATCCTGCGTATCGTTATGCTAAAATATTTGCAAAGTACGTAGATGAAAAAGGAAGGTTAAAAGAAGAGATTAAAGCAAAGGTTGAAACTAAGGTTACGAATAAAACAATGCCTATATGGATTGCTTTTGGGTGTTATTTAATGATAGGTTTAGGAACATTGATGGGCGGTTGGAAAATCGTAAAAACAATGGGAACTAAAATTACCAAAGTTACTCCTTTAGAAGGAGTTTGTTCTGAAACAGCAGGTGCTTTAACGCTTTTTACAGTTTCTCAAATGGGGGTTCCTGTGTCTACAACCCATACGATTACTGGATCTATTATAGGTGTTGGTGCAACTAAGCGATTGAGTGCTGTAAGATGGGGGATAACCATAAATTTAATTTGGGCTTGGATTTTAACCATTCCTGTATCAGCATTAGTTGCCGCAATTATTTATTATATTTTGTCAGTTTTTAATTAATTATATTATTTCTCTAAAAAGAGGCTATTTTTAGCCTCTTTTTTTTTAATCCAGATTACGCATTAGCAATTTATTACACATAAAAACGACCTTGAATCTAAAAAGTACTTCATTTTTTATCCTCAATATAGTAAAACTATGGAGGTGAGAAAAAAAAACTTGTATTTTTATCTTCTTTGCCCTTTTCGTTTTCATCACAAAGGCTAACGTATAATTTAGGTTAAAAGAACAACAGTTCAATATACAACACACAACTTTAATTTAATATTTTTTAATCTAACGCTAAACATGAAAAAAAATCTTTTAATCCTGTTACTGGTTTTTAGTATAGGAAATGTTTTAGGGCAAAACGAAGAACATTTGTCAGGGTTTTCTACACTTTCGTTGACGTATAAATTTAATAAAAAATGGTATGTTTATGGCGAGTTGCAAGCTCGGTCAATTGCTGATTTGACTACTGTTGATTATTATGAAGTAAAAGGAGGAAGTGGCTATAATATAAATTCAAGTAATCAAGCCTTTTTAGGTTTAGGAAGATATGCTAATTATAGAGAAAAAAGTATTTCAAACGAAGAATTACGCTTCTGGCTACAGTATACTTATGCAAAAACAATTGGACGTGTTAAATTTGAAAATAGAATGAGGGGAGAAAAAAGACTTTTTCATAATCCTATTACAGGTATAAATACAAATACAGAGCGTTACAGAGATCGAATAAATGTTATTATACCTATTAATAATAAGAAAGTTGATGCGAATACTTTTTTTGTAAATGCGTATGATGAGCTGTTTTTAGGCCCAGATAACCCTGTTATAAAAAGAAACAGAATGTATGCAGGAGGAGGTTATCAGCTTTCTAAAGATTTTGGAGTATCCTTAGGTTATTTATTTCAAAGAGATTTTGGTTTAAAAACAAACACAAATTTGCATTTTATATTTTGTGGTTTAAATTTTACAATTGATAAATCCAATAGTGCTCCTGTAGAAGCACCCACACCAGATCATGATTAGCTTTTTATTATAAAAACATAAGAGGTGCTTTAGCGCCTCTTATGTTTTATTATTATCTGTGAAATTTTAGGATGTTTCTAAATAAAAAAGATTATTTTTTCTTAAGTATTTTATATTCCTCATAACACCCATTGATGGCATCTAGAATCTGAAGGTCATTGGCCGTTTTCATAAAAGATTCAGAGTAATTACAACGTTCCAAGATTTCATTTAATTCTTTTTCATTGATACCAAACATTAGATAAATGGTTTGACGATCGTAACGATTTTGTAGTATATTTCTTATGTTTTCATCTTTTCTCAACTCTTTTAATTTCTTGAGTTCTGTTGGTTTTTTTCCAAAGAAATTATAAAGTGCATCAGCAGGATTAAATAAAGAACCAATTACCCTATTAAAAGCATTAGGAGAGTTTTCTCCTCCTTCGTATCGTTTGGTAAGACCTGCTATAGAGTACCAATAATTTTCTCGTTCAGGAATTAATTTAGAGTCTACTTCTAGATAACCTGTAAGTTCATAAGGTGGAATTACTATTTCTTCTAAAGCATACGCTTTTTCTGTTAATTTTATTCGGAAATTTTGATTTTTTAGCCAGTCATTGGTTACTCTAATTTCAATAGACTGAAAACCTAAACATGAAATAAGCAAATTATCATTTACATCAGCCTTGATTTCAAAATTTCCTTTGGCATCTGATATAGCACCACGGACTTTATTGGTATTCACTATATTAACATTCCAAATTGGAGTTAAGGTATTGTTGTTGATAATAGTTCCTTTTACGGTGGTTTCTTGCCCCAAAAAAGAAGAATTGAAAAAGCTTAAAAGTATAAATATAAAATATCTCATAACTAGAATTGTCTTTGCTAATGTAGTTAAACCTTATGATATTTCTTGTAGTTTAAAGTAAAATTAACAATGTGTTTAAGAAAAAGAAAAGTCAAAAAGAACGTTTTTTGAAATTTATCTAGAAAAAGAGAGTAAAATAATGATTAATGTTTCCTCTTTACGTAAGAGGTAAGAGGAAACGATGTTATTTAGCCTTTTTTCTTACCGTTTTTAAAACGAACAGGTTCGAAAACAGGATTCGAAGTTTTGGTGTTTTTTTTAAAAGAAGCTTGCTTGTTTATGGGCTTAAATATTTTGTCAGCTGGCTTTTTTTCGATGGACTTATCAGATGGAAGTTTTTTTATATTTTGTTTGTTTGCATTCAAAATTTCTAAAGGGTTTTTAGAAATTTCTTTATTTCCTCTTAAATAAATAATTAAGGCATTTAAGAAATTGCGTAGTATTTGATCTCCACATTCCATATATTTAGGGTGGTCTTCATTACGAAAAATATTCCCTAATTCACCTTTTGAAATTCTAAAATCTACGAGTTCAAGAATTTCTACTATTTGATCATCTCTAAGTTGAAGAGCAACTCTTAATTTTTTAAATATATCGTTGTTTGTCATGTGACGTTAAAATTTTTTCAAAGATACGGTTTTAATCTATATTATTTATCTTATAAAGGGCTTGTTCATACGATACAGAAATGTTAATTTTTGTATATTCAGTACAAAATTATAGATTTGTTAAGAAATGAAATAAGTTATGAATACCCAAAAAGAAAAGATTAATTTGTTAAAAGAGATGATTGCATTTGCAATTGTAGATGGAGAATTACATGATAGAGAATATGATTTCCTTTGGATAGTAGCACAAGAATTAGAGATAGATAAAGCAACATTTTTGGAGTTATTTAAATTAAAAGGAGAAAGACAAGTACTGAAGGATGAGTTCCAACGTGTTTTACAATTTTATAGATTAGCTTTATTAATGCACTGTGATGGTGTTTTACATATTAGAGAAAAAGAAAGAATAGTTGAAATAGGGATTAATATGGGATTGAATCCAGGCGCTATGAAAAGAGTGCTTTATTTAATGGAAAAGGCACCTAATCAAATGTTAGAAGCAGAGGTAGTTATAGGAGCTTTTCAAGAACAGTTGAATTGACGTGTTTAATAAAAATAAAATAGCTCTTTTGCTTTTTAAAAAAAAGACTCTTTTTGGAATTGTATCTAACCAGCAAAAAACGATTGATTTTAGGTATAGAAAATAACTACTATAAGTAGAAAAGGTACTCCTTTTTTAATTAGAAAGGGGTGTAAAGAAGGTGTAAGAAATATTGAAATTTTATAACCTAGACCATTGATTTCGTTAGTTTTTTGCTTGAAATGCAGGGGGATAATAATAAAATTAGAATTGTCTGATTTTTTTAGTTTTTAAAGAACCAAAAAAACAACTTAGGAAAAGTTTTCTAAGTCGTTTTTTTGGATAGTTTTATAGTGTAAAGTTATACTTTTTCAATCTTTTTATTTTCATCACAACCAAAAAGATGATCGCGTTTGATGAGTTCTGCAATACCTTTTGGGAGCATTTCTTCCCATCCTGGTTTGCCACATCCAATCATTTTTAGAACTTCTCTAGAAAATATTTTTAAATGTGATTTGTCAAAATCTGTAATGTCAATTACTTTTCCATTGTAGGCAAAGAATTTATATAATTCTTTCATTCTAGGATGGACTTTTAGGTTTTGAGAGGTAAGAATAGTTCCATCTTCATCTTCCATTGGATACAAATAAACTTTCATATCGCGATAGAATAATTTACCAAAAGCTTCCAGGATTCCGCCGCTTAAGTGACGATAGTACTTTTCATCAAAAATATCAATTAAGTTATTTACTCCCATAGCAAGTCCCATACGCTCTTTGGTATAGTTAGAGAAATATTCTACAACTTTATAATATTCTTGGAAATTTGAAATGAGAACAGTTTGTCCTAATGAGCAAAGTAATTCTGCGCGATCTAAGAAATCTTTTTCATCAATTTCGCCATCGGAACGTAAATTAGATAAGGTAATTTCAAAGACCACAAGAGTGTTTTCTTCTTTTACTTTGTTTTCTTGGAGAAACATTTGTAGTGATTTTTCATACATATCCATGTTTACTTTCGTAACAGGGCGGAAACTTAAAATATTTTTCTTATATAAGATTTGAGCGGGTAATACGTTTTTGGCATTAGGATCAAACATAACAGCATCAGTCATACCATTGCATACTAATTGTAAACTCATTAAGCGGTTGTCAACTTGGTTGAAACGAGGTCCTGAAAAATTTACAGTATCAATTTCTAATTGGTCTTTGTCTATATGATCGTATAAATAACGTAATAAACGTTTAGGATCATTGTATTTATAAAAAGCACCGTAAATTAAGTTTACTCCCAGTTTACCTAAAGTTTCTTGTTGTAGTTTGGCATCATTTTCTTTAAAACGAATATGAAGAATAATTTCATTATATGCTTCATCTGGATCTAATTGAAAAATAATACCTACCCATCCATGGCCTTTGTATTGTTTTGCAAAATCTATAGTAGCCACAGTGTTTGCATAACTAAAAAATAATTTATTAGGATGTTTTTCTCTTTTTAGGCGTTGTTCAACTAATTCAATCTCGTGTTGAAGCATTTTACGTAAGCGACTTTCTGTTACATAACGTCCGTCATCTTCTATTCCATAGATAGCATCACTAAAATCCTTATCATACGCACTCATTGCTTTGGCAATAGTGCCAGAAGAAGCTCCAGCTCTAAAAAAATGTCTAACAGTTTCTTGTCCAGCACCTATTTCGGCAAAAGTACCGTATATGTTTTCGTTCAGATTGATTCTTAGGGCTTTATCGCTGATGGAAGGGATTTGTTCAATCTCTCTATCTCCTTTTAATCTAATTTCGTTTTGTAGATCTTTCATCTTCATAATTAAATACGGTGTAAAGGTAGTAAAAGCCTTATTTTTTATCAAATAATATTTATTTTTGTAAAAAAAGGATTTCTATTGAAAATATATTTTTTAGGTACCGGAACTTCACAAGGAATACCCGTAATAGGGAGTGATCATCCTGTTTGTTTAAGTGAGGATGTAAAAGACAAACGTTTGCGTGTTTCTGTATGGATAGAGTGGGATCATGATTCATTTATAATAGATTGTGGTCCTGATTTTAGGCAACAAATGCTTTTGTCTAAATGTCCCAAAATTGATGCTATTTTTTTTACACATGAACACGCTGATCATACAGCGGGGCTAGATGATATACGCCCTTTTTTCTTTAAACAAGGAAATATACCTATTTATGCGCATGAACGGGTTTTGAAAAATTTAGAAAAAAGATTTGATTATATCTTTGAAACGGTTGACAAATATCCAGGAGCACCTAGTGTAGATGAACATACGGTAATTAATGGGCAGGTAATAAAAATAAATGATAAAATGATAGAGCCAATAAGTGTTTGGCACGGTAATTTACAAACCTTTGGTTATCGTTTGGATCGTTTTGCTTATTTAACCGATGTTAAAAGTATTGATCAAGAAGAATTAAAAAAACTTTTAGGATTGGAAGTTTTGGTGATTAATGCGTTACGAGAAGAATTACATGATACACACTTTAATTTAGAGGAGGCGTTGACATTAATAAAAAAAGTAAAACCAAAGAGAGCTTATTTAACCCATATAAGTCATTTGTTTGGGTTTCATGAAGAAATTCAAAAAAAATTACCAGATAATGTATGGGTTGCTTATGATAATTTAGAAATAACTATTTAATATATGAGAAAATTACTTTTATACGGATTTATCTTTTCGGTTTTAATGAATATTTTTCAACTGATGTATGCTACTAAAAAATTTAATCACGATAGCGAAACAACGGAAAAATATAAGAAAAAGATAAAAGATTCGATAGCTAAGATTGTTGCAGAAAAAGAAGAGGGGGACTATTTTTCATTAATGTACAATGACAAGGCTAGAGATTATTTTGAAGATCAGGATATAGATGAATTAATGCCTCGAATAAAAGAAGAATTAGTAGAAATGAATAATAACCCCAAAGGAAATCCTTTAGTTTCATACGAAGGGATGGTAATTAATAAAGTTCGTTTTTTAAATCACCGTTGGATAATTGCTGATTTTACAGGAGAATCAGGTTGGGGAGAGGTTCTTTTAAAATACTTTGTAGAACCAAAGGGAAAGGTATCTTTTGAGCCAGCCGAAATTTTGATGTATCCCAATGATTAAAAAAAGTAATATTTTATAAAGATCTATATACTTTTGTTGTAAATGTATTCGTTTTATTGTAATACTTTAATTGGTTTAAAGTGTTTGTTTTTAAAGGTTTGTTGGAATTTTTTTCAATAAACCTTTTTAGTTTAAAACGCTAAATAGGTGTTTGAATCCAGATTACGCATTAAAAAAATATTACAAATAAAAAATGACTTCGAATCTAAAAAAGCCCTTCATTTTTTCTTTTTAATGTAATAAAACTACAGTTGCGGTAAAAAAAATTCCGGGCGGTTTTACCTCCTTTGCTCTTTCCGTATTCGTTACAAGGGCTATCGCATAATTTGAGTTAATAATAATTTGAAAAATATTTTGTTTTTTGATCTGAATATGAATTGATTGTATTTCGTGTCATTTGCATTGCTATGGGGATGAACTTTGTATTATTTGTTTGTGAAACATTGAAAGATAGAAGGAGCAATGAGAATTGTGATTCAGATACATCAAAAGAAAAGGGGAAAAAGAATGTTTTGAAAAGAAAAAAGAAGAATTTTAAAACTTTTATTAGTAATTTAAAATGAGGATTTTGATTTGATGAACTGTTTTAGAAAGAAGGGGTTTGTTTAATTTTTTAAAGTTAATTTAGAATTGTTTTTTAATGATGGCATAAAATAAAAAAGAGGTTATCTTGTTATAGATAACCTCTCAAATATAAATTTTTAAACGATAATTTTATATCTCCCAAAAACAAAAAAAAGATAAAGTCATGGCATTTCTACTAACCAATAAAACTTTGTGAAGAAAATTACCCAATAAAAATACAAAACATGGTTAGTAGCTTACTCTATCTAAAGTTCGTTTAAAAATTTAGTTTGTTTACTTGATTAAGAACGTACCCCAAAGGTAGATAACTGTAATCTGATTTTGTTACGGTTTTACCGCATATTATGTTAAAATTCGTTTTTTTAAATTCTATTTGCTTAAAACTAAAAACAGCTGTGTAAAACATTACACAGCTGTTTTTTAGATAAATTTTTAAACGATAATTGTATATCTCCCAAAAACAAAAAAATAAGATAAAGTTGTAGTTTTTCTACTAATCAATAGAAAATTTTTAAGAAAATTACCCAATTAAAAATACAAAATATAGTCAGTAGTTACTTTATCAAAAATTCGTTTAAAAATTTAGTTTGTTTTAATTGATTAAGAACGTGCTCCAAAGGTAAGAGGTTGAATATTAATTTTGTTATGGATTTTCCGTACATTATGTTAAAATTTATTTTAAATTATAGTATCTTGCTTTTTTTTAAAAAAACAAAGATGAAAATAGTTTTTGCTTCAAACAATCAAAATAAAATAAAGGAAATCCAAAGGTTAATTCCTAGTAATATTCAAATATTAAGTTTAAAAGATATCAACTGTTTAGTTGATATTCCAGAGATAGCTACGACTATTGAAGGAAATTCGCGGATTAAAGCAGATTATGTTACTCAACATTATGGATATGCTTGTTTTGCTGATGACAGTGGGCTAGAAGTGGAGGCTCTTAATGGAGAACCGGGGGTTTTTTCTGCAAGATATGCTGGAGAAGAAAAAGAGGATCAAAAGAATATAGACAAACTGTTAAATGTATTGTCTGGAGAGCTGAATCGAAAAGCTAACTTTAAAACGGTTATAGCACTTAATTTAAAGGATCAACAGTTTTTGTTTACAGGGACGATAGATGGAAAAATAGCGTTTGAACAAAAAGGGCTTAATGGGTTTGGATATGATCCTGTTTTTATTCCTGATGGATATGAAAATACTTTTGCTGAGATGACGCTTGAAGAGAAATCAAAAATAAGTCATAGAGCAAAAGCGGTTAGAAAATTGATAGATTTTATAAATAAAGTTAATATTTCAGAAGAATTATAAAAAAAGGCTTTTGTAAATAGATATTGAGCTTGTTGATCGGATGAATTCAAAGAGGTTGTCTAAAAAGCGTATTTCTACGTTTAATTTATGACTTCAATCTAAAAACAGAAGTTGCCTAATTAGGCTTGTAATTTGCTTGGTTTTTCTCGTCTGTTTTTTCTTTAGTTAATTAGAGTTGAGTAACTGAGCGAAGAAAACAAGATCATTACAATTTTTTAGACAACCTCTTTTGAATTTTGATAAACAATTTGTTTTTTATTTAAGGGAATCGTTACCCTATTATATCTAATTTAGCAAAACGTAATAGTAATTTTTTAATGCCTCCAATTTCAAAGCGTATTTCCGCTTTTTTATCTGCCCCAACACCTTCAAGATTTAAAACTTGCCCTTTACCAAATCGTTCGTGCATAACAATATTGCCAATTATTAAACTTGTATTGTTACTTGTATTGCCAATTTCGGCTCCTGATGTAGGATTAGACAATGGTTTTAAGCGTCTAATTGCAGGGTTAGATGCAGACTCTGTGTTAATTTGTTTAGGTGGTGTACCCGCAATAGGTTTTTGTAAACGTAGTTTGGATTTGTCTACCTCTCCGAAAATATCAGTATTAATAGTAGGTTTGTATCGGTAATTCGTTTCTACTGGAGATAAAAATTCTAAATATTCCGAGTTTATTTCTTCTATAAAACGAGAAGGTTCAGAATCTACTAGCTTGCCCCATCTATAACGAGATTGAGCATAGGTTAAGTAGGCTTGATGTTCTGCTCGGGTTAAGGCTACATAAAAAAGGCGTCTTTCTTCCTCCAGTTCACTTCTAGTATTTAAACTCATAGCACTTGGAAACAAGTCTTCTTCCAATCCCACAATAAAAACAGTGGGGAATTCAAGACCTTTGGCTAAGTGAATAGTCATTAATGCCACACGGTCATCATCGCCCGTGTCGTTGTCTAAATCCGTAGCTAAAGCCACATCTTCTAAAAATTCGGATAAAGCACCTCTAGCACCATCTATTTCCTTTTGCCCCTCTATAAAGTCTTTTATACCATTTAGTAATTCTTCAATATTTTCTATTCTAGCAATGCCTTCAGGAGTTCCGTCTTTTTTCAGTTCTTGAACGAGTCCTGTTTTTTTAGTAACATGTTCTGTTAAATAGAAAGCATCTTGATTTTCGTTGATGACCTGAAAACTTTTGATCATGGTTACAAAATCACTTATTCGTTGTTTTGTACCTGAATTTAATTTTAAATCAATTTTGTCAACGTGTTCCATTACTTCAAAAATGGAACGCTTATAATAGTTTGCTGCTACCGTTAATTTTTCTACGGTGGTATCGCCTATACCTCGTGCGGGGTAATTAATAACGCGTACTAATGCTTCTTCATCTTTAGGATTTACTACTAGTCTTAGATAAGACAGTACATCCTTAATCTCTTTTCTTTGGTAAAAAGAGAGTCCACCATAAATTCTATAAGGAATATCTCTTTTTCGCAACGCGTCTTCCATAGCGCGAGATTGTGCATTGGTACGATATAAAATAGCAAAATCACTGTTCTTTTTTTGATTTTGCATTTTGTCCTCAAAAATACTAGATGCTACAAATCTTCCTTCTTCACCATCGGTTAAGCTTCGGTGTACTTTTATTTTAGGACCATTATCATTAGCAGTCCAGACTACTTTATCAAGTTTCGTTTTATTGTTATCAATAACGTTATTTGCCGCTTCTACTATGTTTTTTGAAGAACGATAATTTTGTTCCAAACGATACATTTGCACATTCTCATAGTCCTTTTGAAAATTTAGGATGTTGTTAATATTAGCTCCTCTAAAAGCGTAGATACTTTGAGCATCATCCCCTACAACGCAAATATTTTGAAAACGATCAGAGAGTGCTCTAACAATTAAATATTGAGAATGATTAGTATCTTGATACTCATCTACTAAAATGTATCGAAAGCGATCTTGATATTTCATCAAGACATCAGGGAAACGAGTTAAAAGTTCATTGGTTTTTAATAATAAATCATCAAAATCCATAGCTCCTGATTTGAAGCAACGTTCAACATAATTTTGATAAATTTCTCCTAATCGAGGCTTTTTGCTCATGGCATCTGCTTCTTGTAATTCAGGATTATTAAAGTACGCTTTTACTGTAACAAGGCTATTTTTGTATTGTGATATCCTACTTAATATTTGTTTGGGTTTATAAATATCCTTGTCTAATTGCATTTCCTTAATAATTTGTCCTATCAAGCGAACAGAGTCTTGAGAATCGTAAATAGTAAAATTAGAAGGATAGCCCAGTTTTTCGGATTCTATACGTAGAATTTTTGCAAAAATAGAGTGAAAGGTTCCCATCCACAGATTTTTAGCTTCATTGTTTCCTACAATACTTGCAATTCGGATCTTCATTTCACGAGCGGCTTTGTTTGTAAAAGTTAAGGCTAAAATATTGAAAGCATCTACTCCTTGACTCATCAAGTTAGCAATACGAACCGTTAATACACGTGTTTTGCCTGAACCAGCTCCAGCAATTACAATCATGGCACCGTCTTTTTGTAAAACAGGTGCTCTTTGTGCATCATTTAGTTTTTCTATTATCTCTTGAATCATAACCAAAAATCAAAGGGTCAAAAATACTGCTACTAAAATTGGATTACAATAATTTTTTTGAGTTTATTTGTATTCATATCATAAATTAATAAAAAGTATCTTATAAAAATGAATTCAGTAAACGTATTAGAGATTGCAGTGTACACAATTCCTTCTATAGTAACAGCAGGTGTTGCGTATTATTTTTTTCAAGCGTATTTCAAAGATCAGCAAAATATGCGCTATTGGTTATTACAAAAAGAAAATCAAAAAGACTCTTTACCATTAAAATTGCAAGCATACGAAAGAATGGCTTTGTTTTTAGAACGTATTAATCCCACTAAGTTGTTAATGCGAGTTGCTCCAATGAGTGAAGATAAGATGCTCTATGCTGTTTTTTTACTAGATCATATAGAACAAGAATTAGAGCATAATATTACGCAACAAATCTATTTAACAGATAATTGTTGGAATGTTATTTTAACTGCCAAAAATACGATTGCACATAATATACAAAAAACAGCTAAAAGAGATGATATAAAAGACGCTGATAATTTACGTCAGACCATTATGAATCAATTGGCCAATCAAGAATCCCCTACAACTGTAGCTCTTGCATATCTTAAAAAAGAAATTGGACAGATACTATAGTTTTAGAGGTTTCTTTTTTATTTTAAAAAATTATTATACGTATCTTTCTCTGTTAGAAAAGGATTTTTTATTTTCGTTGAATGAATAAAAGAATAAATATAGTTAGCTACCTACTATTGGGGGTGTTGTGGTTTGTCCTAGCATTCCAATCTTTGCATTCATTCGAACACTTAATAGAACAATTAAATACACCTCATTGTCAACATAAGTATGATCATTCGCATACGGTTGTTTCACACGATCATCAAGATTTTGATGACTGTTTTGTTTGCCATTATTCTTTTAGTGATTATTTAAAGACGACACTACCTACTATTGATTTTGAATCAATAGATTACAATGTTGCATATTTGTTTGGTTATATTGAGAAAATAAGTTTTTTCAATGGCAGTTTACAAAATACTCGCGCTCCTCCGTTTTTTATTGTTTAATTAATTGTATATCTCAATATTAACAATAAAAATAAAATAAATGAAAAATTTTTTAATAGCCCTATTTTTGGGGCTTAGTGCTATTGTATATAGTCAAAATAACTTAAAAGGAAACGTTTCAAATATAAATAAAGAAAAAATAAAAGGCGTTTTAGTAGCCATCCCTGAGTTGCATAAAGAAACGACAACGGATGAATTTGGAAATTTTAAATTTGATAAACTTGCATCGGGGTCCTTTTCTATTATCTTTTCTCATCCTAATTATGATGGATATACTTCAATAGTTGTGCTAAATAAAAAAGAAAATAGTTATGATGTCGTTCTTTTAGAGGAACATACACATCATATAGAAGAAGTAATTGTTTCTACTGCATTTAATAAAGCTCAGAGCCAAAATGTAATGAAAGTAGAACATAGTTCATTAAAAGCATTGCAACAAAAAGGCGGGGCTACACTTATGGAAAATATAGCCACAATACCAGGGATTTCCAATGTATCAACAGGATTGTCAATAGGTAAACCAGTCATTAGAGGATTAAGCGGTAATCGTGTTTTAGTTTATTCACAAGGAGTACGATTAGAAAATCAACAGTTTGGAGAAGAACATGGCTTAGGCTTGAGCGATAATGGGATTGAAAGTGTTGAAGTGATAAAAGGGCCTGCTTCTTTATTATATGGTTCTGATGCTTTGGGAGGAGTCTTGTATTTTAATCCAGAAAAATTTGCAACATCAGGGACTTATGTTGCTGATTTTTCACAAAAATATTTTAGCAATACCCAAGGAAGTTCTACAGGATTTGGTTTGAAGTCATCAGGCGAACATTGGAAGTTTTTTGTAAGAGGTGCTCATAATACCCATTCAGACTATTTAACAGGGAAAGATCAAAGGGTAACTAACTCACGTTTTAATGAAACAGATGCTAAGATAGCTTTAGGTTATTACCATTCGAAATTTTTATCAATACTAAGATATAATATTAATAATCTAGATTTAGGCTTACCAGAAGAATTGAGTGAGCAAAGTTTGTCTAAAAAAACGCTTGATCCAAAACAAGCAATAATAGCACAAATAGCTAGTTGGAATAACACTCTATTTTTAAGAAATTCTAAATTAGAAGCCGAAATAGGCTATGTGGCTAATAAGAGAAAAGAATTTGAAAATTCTCCAACAGCCTTGTTAAATATGAATTTACAAACCTTAAACTATAATTTAAAATATTATACCCCTAAGATAGGTAATCTAGAAACAATTGTTGGAGTTCAAGGAATGTTACAAACCAATAAAAATTCTGGTGATGAAATTTTAATTCCAGATGCCAAAACACATGATTTAGGGGTTCTTGTAACGTCTATGTATACTCGGAATAAAAATGTTTTGCAAGCAGGAGTTCGTTTCGATACAAGAAAGATAAAAACAGATTTGCATGGAGAAGAAGGAGAAGAAGGATATTTTAAGGCAGTTGATAAAAATTTTAAAAGTATCAATGCTTCTTTCGGATATAAAACTAATTTGTTAGATAATTTAATTATGAGGCTAAATGTAGCTAGTGGATTTAGAGCTCCTAATTTAGCAGAACTAACATCTAACGGGGTTCATGAAGGAAGTAATCGTTATGAAAAAGGAAACGAAAATTTAAAAAATGAGCAAAATATTCAAACTGATTTGAATCTAGAATATGGAAATTCTCATTTTGAATTATTTGCTAATGGATTTTATAATCATATAAAAAATTATATTTACATAGCTCCAACAGCTGATCGTATAGAGGACAAAGAGGTGTATACTTATGAACAGGCAGATGCTAAATTATATGGAGGAGAAGTGGGAGTGCATTTACATCCACACCCAATAGATTGGTTGCATATAACTTCTAGTTTTGAAATGGTGGTAGGAAAAAAACAAAATAACGAATTTTTACCATTGATACCTGCTAATAAATGGATGAATACAATAAAAGCACAATTTGATTGGAATAAAACAATGAAAGAAGGGTATATTTTTGCTAATTATGAAACAAATTTTGCCCAAAATACTGTTTCTGCTTTTGAAATAGCAACACCTTCTTATTCGTTGTTTAATTTGGGATTGGGAGGGAATTTATCTCTTTTTAAATTAAATTTTAATCTAAATATTACAGCAAATAATATTTTAAATCAAAAATACATAGCTCATTTATCACGTTTAAAAGCAGATAATATTCAAAATATGGGAAGAAATATTGTATTTGGAATTAATTTTAAAATCTAAAAACTATTGATTTTCAGCTAAAAAGCACTCTTTTTTAAGGGTGCTTTTTTTTTTAACGTATTTCTAACATTTGAAAATGTATTTTTGTTTAAAATAAATTAAAAAATGAAAATTTTAACATCTACAGTGATTTTGGCTACTAGTTTGGGGGCTATAGCACAATCTAAAATAAACATGAATTCTATGGAATATCCTGAAACAAAAAAAAAGGAACATGTTGATACCTATTTTGGAACAGCTATTCAGGATCCTTATCGTTGGCTTGAAGATGATCGTTCCTTAGAGACCGAGGCATGGGTAAAGACTCAAAATACCGCTACTTATAAATATTTAGATCAAATACCTTATCGGGCTGTATTGAAAGAGCGTTTGGAAAAAATGTGGAATTATGAAAAAATTAGTTCCCCATTTATAGAAGGAGATTATACTTATTATTATAAGAATAATGGTTTACAAAATCAATCCGTTTTATATAGAAAAGATAAGCAGGGAAAAGAAGAAATGTTTTTAGATCCTAATACATTTTCTAAAGATGGAACAACATCGTTAGCAGCTGTCAACTTTTCAGAAGATGGAAGCAAGGTAGCTTATCAAATTTCTATAGGAGGATCAGATTGGAGAGAAATAATTATTATCGATGCCAAAACCAAAAAAATATTAGATACCAAAATAATAGACGTTAAGTTTGGTGCTGTTTCTTGGTATAAAAATGAAGGTTTCTATTATTCCAGCTATGACAAACCCAAAGGAAGTGAATTATCAGCTAAAACAGATCAGCATAAGTTGTATTATCATAAATTAGGAACCAAACAAAAAAACGATCAAGTAGTTTTTGGTTTAGATAAAAAAAGATTATACGTAGGAGGATTTGTAACAAGAGATAATCATTATTTAGTCATAACAGCATCTAATTCAACCTACGGCAACGAATTATATATAAAAGACCTAAGGAAAAGCAATAGTCCCATCATAACTTTAGTAGATAATTTTGATTCAGATAATGATGTAATAGAAAATAAAGAAGATGTTTTTTACATAACAACGGATTATAAGGCACCCAATAAAAAAATTGTAACAGTGGATCTATCAAATCCAAAACAAGAAAACTGGAAAGATTTAATAAAAGAAACTACAGATGTATTAACTTCCACGGTAGGGGCTGGATATATTTTTACACACTATATGCAAGATGCTGTTTCTATGGTAAAACAATATGATTTTTCAGGAAACTTAATACGCATAATTAAATTGCCAGGAATAGGTTCAGCAAGTGGTTTTGCTGGAAAACCAAAAGATAAAACATTATATTTTTCTTTTTCTAATTATTACACTCCTAATAGTATTTATTCTTTACATCCAGAAACTGGAGAGACAACTATTTATCAGAAACCTAAAGTAGACTTTCAGAGTGATCTGTATGAATCAAAACAAGTGTTTTATAAATCTAAAGATGGAACAAAAGTTCCAATGATTATAACATATAAAAAAGGGACTAAATTAAATGGAAAAAATCCAACTATATTATATGGATACGGAGGATTTAATATAAGTTTAATGCCTAGTTTTAGTGTTTCAAATGCACTCTGGTTAGAAAATGGAGGAGTTTATGCTGTAGCTAATTTGCGTGGAGGAGGTGAATATGGAAAAAAATGGCATATAGCAGGAACTAAATTGCAAAAGCAAAATGTTTTTAATGACTTTATAGCAGCAGCAGAGTATCTTATAAAAAATAAATTTACATCTAGTGATTTTTTAGCAATTCGAGGAGGTTCTAATGGAGGCTTATTAGTAGGAGCAACCATGACACAGCGTCCTGATTTAATGAAAGTAGCTTTGCCAGCCGTTGGAGTATTAGATATGTTGCGTTATCATACCTTTACGGCAGGTGCAGGATGGCGATACGATTATGGAACAGCTGAAGAAAGTAAAGAAATGTTTGACTATCTAAAAAAATATTCGCCTGTACATAATGTAAAAAAAGGAGTAAAATATCCAGCAACCTTAGTAACTACAGGAGATCATGATGACAGAGTAGTACCAGCACACAGTTTTAAGTTTGTATCAGAACTTCAAGAGAAACAATCAGGAACAAACCCCACTTTGATACGTATTGATATCAATGCAGGACATGGAGCTGGAAAATCAGTCTCTGCTACTATAAATGAAAATGTAGACATACAAGCATTTACGTTATGGAATATGGGAATCAAAAAAATAAATTAAGATAAAAATATTTTATGTAATATAAGTATTTTAAAACCGTCTGAAAAAATCAAACAGACGGTTTTTTTTGATCGGAATTTATATGATTAAAATATTCTTTTTACAGAAACTAATTTACCCTATCTTTAGTTATATTATACAGAATATTTGATCAAATAAAAAAATAACATCTAAAAATTATTTTTAAAAATTTTAGATAATTCTTAATTATAGTATCTTTGCAACTTCTAAAAAAATAAGGAATTATGTTTAATAATTTATCAGAGAAGTTAGATAAGGCGTTTCATATATTAAAAGGACACGGTAAAATTACAGAAGTAAATGTTGCAGATACCTTAAAAGAGGTACGTCGCGCATTACTTGATGCTGATGTTAACTTTAAGATTGCTAAAGATTTTACAACCAGAGTAAAAGAAAAAGCATTAGGACAAGATGTATTAACAACCTTACAACCAGGACAGCTATTAGTTAAAATCGTAAAGGATGAATTAACAGAGTTAATGGGAGGTGACGTACAAGGAATTAATTTATCAGGAAGTTTCTCGGTTATTTTAATGTCTGGTTTACAAGGTTCTGGTAAAACAACCTTTTCTGGTAAATTGGCTAATTTCTTAAAAACAAAGAAAAATAAAAAGCCCTTATTAGTTGCTTGTGACATCTATCGCCCAGCAGCTATTAACCAGTTACATGTTGTAGGAGAACAAATAGGTGTAGAAGTATATTCTGAACCAGAAAATAAAAATGCGGTTGAAATTGCACAAAATGCTATCAAGTACGCTAAATCAAATGGTTTTACGGTTGTTATAGTCGATACAGCAGGACGTTTAGCTGTTGATGAGGAAATGATGACTGAAATTGCTAATGTTCATAAAGCAATTACGCCTAACGAAACCTTATTTGTTGTAGACTCAATGACGGGTCAAGATGCAGTAAATACTGCAAAAGCATTTAACGATCGTTTAAATTTTGATGGCGTAGTTCTTACTAAATTAGACGGGGATACACGCGGAGGTGCTGCTATATCAATTAAAACTGTTGTCAATAAACCTATTAAGTTTATTGGTACGGGTGAAAAAATGGATGCCATTGATGTGTTTTATCCAGAACGTATGGCAGACCGTATTTTAGGAATGGGAGACGTTGTGTCTTTAGTAGAACGTGCTCAAGCACAGTATGACGAAGAAGAGGCACGTAAATTACAACGCAAGATAGCCAAAAATGAATTTGGGTTTGATGACTTCTTAGCTCAAATACAACAAGTTAAAAAAATGGGTAATATGAAAGATCTGGTAGGGATGATACCAGGTGCAAGTAAAGCTCTAAAGGATGTAGAAATTGAAGATGATGCTTTCAAGCACATTGAAGCTATTATTTATTCAATGACACCAGGAGAAAGAAGTAAACCCTCATTAATTGATACAAAACGTAAGAACAGAATAGCCAAAGGATCAGGTAGAAAAATAGAGGAAGTAAATCAGTTGTTAAAACAATTTGATCAGATGAGTAAGATGATGAAAATGATGCAAGGACCAGGAGGTAAGCAATTAATGAAAATGATGGGAGGTATGAAAGGTGGGCTTCCAGGAATGAAATAGTAAAGAAGGTGCGTGTTTTCGCGCCTTTTTTATTTAAAAATAAATAGATAACAACACACAAAATAAAAAAAGAATGCAAATTTTAGATGGAAAAAAAGTTTCTGAAGACATTAAAAACGAAATAGCAATACAAGTTCAAGCAATGAAAGCAAAAGGAGAAAAAGTACCTCACTTAGCCGCTTTGATTGTAGGAAATGATGGCGCTAGCTTAACTTATGTAGCTAGTAAAGTAAAAGCTTGTGAAAGAGTAGGTTTTGAATCTACTTTAATAAAAATGCCCAGCACTACTTCCGAAACAGAACTACTAAAAAAAATAAAAGAATTAAATGAAAATAATGAAATAGACGGTTTTATTGTTCAGTTACCTTTACCAGAACAAATTGATACACAAAAAATTTTAATGGCAATTGATCCTAGTAAAGATGTAGATGGATTTCATCCTGAAAACTTTGGAAAAATGGCATTAGATATGTCTACATTCATTCCTGCTACACCATTTGGTATCTTAGAATTATTGGAACGCTATAACGTTGAAACCAAAGGAAAACATACAGTAGTTATTGGACGTAGTCATATTGTTGGAAGACCTATGAGTATTTTAATGGGAAGAAAAGGATTTCCAGGAAACTCAACAGTTACTCTAACGCATAGTCATACCAAAAATATCAACCAAATTACTTCACAAGCTGATATTATCATTTCTGCTTTAGGAGTTCCAGATTTCCTAAAAGCAGAAATGATTAAAGATGATGCAGTAATCATAGATGTTGGAATTACAAGAGTACTCGATGAAACCAATCCAAAAGGATATGTGATAAAAGGAGATGTAGATTTTGAAAATGTTTCTAAAAAAGCATCTTATATAACCCCTGTTCCTGGTGGTGTAGGACCTATGACAATTGCCATGTTGTTGAAAAACACATTATTAGCTCGTGAGTTTAAAATAGAAAGAACGAAGTAATCCTTTTGTAAAGGCAAATACTTGTTTGTTGTCTCGTGCACAAAAAAGGTGTTTTTATTACAGTTTCATTCGATTGGTTAAGTATAAAACAATTCAATAAAACAATTCAATAAAACAATTCAATAAAACAATTATAAGTTCAAGGATTTTTTAGCCATCCCTATTTACGCTATTAAAAAAATGAAGATGAGAATTATTGAAGCACAGAAAAAAGATATTGAAATAATCAGAAATTTAGCGTATACTATTTGGCCAGATACTTATGCTGAAATATTAAGCTCAGAGCAAATAAGTTATATGTTAGATTTATTTTATAATAAAGATGCGTTATTATTGCAAATGAATACTAATCAACAATTTTTATTAGTAAAAGAGGATTCTCAATATTTAGGTTTTGCCTCTTATGAAATAAACTCGAAATCTAAAAAAACAAAATTGCATAAAATTTATATACTTCCAAATTTACAAGGAAAAGGAGTAGGACGTTTTTTGTTGAATGAAGTAGAAAATAGAGCAAAAGAAGCCAACAACTTCTATCTTTATTTAAATGTGAATAAGTATAATAAAGCATTCTATTTTTATAAAAAAATAGGATTTGAAATTATTGAAGAAGAAGTAATTCAATTAGGAAAAGGGTATGTTATGGATGATTTTGTATTAGAAAAAAAAATAATTTAATAATAGCCTCCTTGAATTTATGGTACAATATAGTATTTATAAGAAAGGGCATTAGATATCAATGTATATCATTGAGGAATCTTTGATAAACACTCAAAAACGGGTTTGCAATAAAGGGGATTTTTATTAGTAAACCCGTTTTGTGTTTTATTTAGTTTTGATTATATTTTTTAAAACAGATTTATCTTCAAAATTTTCTACCTCTAATTCAATAGACTGTTTTTTAGTAGTAAATCCTTCTATTATGTAGCGTTTTCCACCTGATTTAGTTTGAATATTACTTCTGCTAAAATCTACATCACCATAAGTTAAAGTATTCCGGATATCCGTAGTGTCAATCCATTTTTCAGATAATATCTTAGAAGCTTCTTTTGAATAATGAAAAGGTTTTGAACGTAAGTTGTTTAAAACGCGATCATTCGGAAAATAACTACAACTTGTTTTTTTTTGATTTAATACAAAAAACAAAACAATACTACCTCCTAAAACACCAAATAGATAATAAGCCAAGCGATATGTAAATGTGCTCATTTAATTTTTTTTTTTTACAAAAGTAATAAATCTTATGGATTAAAATACGATTAGGTTAATATCTCTATATGTTAGATTAAACCATTCACCTATTGTTTTATTACTTAAAATACCATGATAAAAATAAATACCATTTCTTAATCCAGCATCACAGCGTATTGCACTTTCTATTCCTCCGTCATCCGCAATTTGTAGCAGGTAAGGAGTTATAATATTACTAATAGAAAGAGATGCTGTTTTAGCATAACGAGAAGGGATGTTGGGGACACAATAATGTGTTACGCCATGTTTTACAAAGGTTGGATTTTCATGGGTAGTAATTTCTGAAGTTTCAAAACAACCTCCAGTGTCTATACTAACATCTACTATAACAGAACCTTTTTTCATGTGACTTATCATATCTTCTGTTACAACGATAGGAGTTCTGTGTTTGCCTCGCATTGCACCTATAGCAACATCGCATCTTCTCAGGGATTTGAGCAGTGTTTTGTTTTGTATAGTTGAGGTAAAAATACGTTGCTGTAAGTTGTTTTGCAACCGTCGTAATTTTGTAATAGAATTATCAAACACTTTTACGGAAGCACCTAGACCAAGAGCTGTTTTAACAGCATATTCCGCTACGGTACCAGCTCCTAAAATGATAACTTCAGTAGGTCTTACTCCTGTGATATTGCCAAAAAGTAATCCATTACCCCCTTTGTTACAAGTCATCAACTCTGCTGCTATTAGTATAGAAGCTGTTCCTGCAATCTCGCTTAAAGATTTAACAGCAGGAAAAGAATTGTCATCATCTTTTAGATACTCAAAAGCAAGTGCTGTAATTTTCTTTTTTTTAAGAGACTCAAAGTATTCCTTTTTGCGAGTTTTTATTTGTAATGCTGAGATAAGAATTGTTTGAGACTTCATCATTTCAATTTCTTCTTGAGTAGGTGGTTCTACTTTTAGAATCATAGGACAAGCAAAAACTTTTTTAGTATCATTGGTAATTTCAGCCCCCGCATCGCTATAATCCTTATCACTATAACTAGCATTTTTACCAGCCCCCGCCTCAATTAGTACTCTGTGACCATGACTAACGATTGCATTGACTGCATCAGGTGTTAAACAAATACGTCGCTCTTGAAAAGCAGTCTCTTTTGGAATACCAATAAAGAGTTCGCTTTTGTGTTTGGTAACTTCCAATTTTTCCTCTTGTGGAAGCAACTCTTTCTTACTAAAAGGAGTAATGACCATGATGATATTTTATAAAGGGACAAATTACGAAAAAATCTTAATGGGAACAAAGCTACCTATTGTTTTATTTTTAGACTCATGATATCTGCTAATTCAATGTATTGTTAATCCTTATAACGAGTTTTTCTAAAATAATAAATATTTTTACTGTAAAGTATTAAAGGAATTTGTGAACGAATTATTATTTATACTCTTAAAGTTTAAGGAATTAATTCGAGTAATCTTTTTCCATCTTCTAGAATCGAAATGCTAATAACTGTGTGGTTTTCAGGAATTAGATCAGGTATTTTTTCCGCCCACTCTATAAAGCACCAATGACCAGAATATAGATATTCTTCTATTCCCATATCTAATGCTTCAGCTTGTGATTTTAGACGATATACATCAAAATGATATATGATTTGATGATTGTTCGTTTCGTATTCATTGACCAAACTAAATGTAGGGCTACTAGTTGCTTCTTTTACGCCTAAAACTTTGCATAAAGTTTTTATAAAGGTTGTTTTTCCAGCTCCCATTTCTCCATTAAAAAGGATCACTTTTTTTGGATTAGCCCTTAAAAAATCGTTTGCAATTTGTTCGATGTCCTCTAAGTAATATTCTAACTTCATTGTTTAGGTTTCAATTTTCTACCGCAAAAATAGATAAATGTAATTAAACTTAGAAAAAACAAAAAATATTAAATCCTTAACTCAGATTACGTATTAGAAATTTATTACGGATAAAGATGACTTTGAATCTTAAAAAAGGACTTAATTTTTTGTTCTCAATATAGTAAAACTAGACTTTGTGGGGGAAATCCCCTTGGATTTTATCTTCTTTGCTCTTTTGTTTTTCATCATAAGGGCTAATGTATACTCTGAGATTAATTGGGTAGAAGTTCTTTAGAATGTCTTTAGAAAGAGGGAAAAAAGCAAAGAAAAAAGGTTTAATACCATTTAAACTTTGAATTTTCTTTTTAAAAATAG
>NZ_PCMX01000033.1 GCF_002530675.1 Flavobacterium columnare NBRC 100251 = ATCC 23463 | reverse complement strand
ATTTATAAAATATATCCTTACAAAGGCTTCAATGCAGGAACAGGGGTGTTTTATTCTAAAAACATAAATCCTAGTAATATAAATTACACTTCTAATGAGTACGAGGGTAGATATGATACTACGAAACGACAATTTTATAGAGACGCATTACTGGGCAGTGATGACTTTAGCTTATCTTTTTCTCTAGGATATGAATTACCGTATGATTTACATATTGAGGGTAGATATTATTTAGGATTAGGTGATATTATAAAAAACAAAACCGCATCATTTCAATTTATAGAAAATTACAATAGAAGTTCTATCATAGGTCTTTCTATAGGGTATAGTTTACATAATTGGTAATATTAAAAAATAAGCAACATGAAAAAATTTATAGTTCTTTTGTTTTTTACAATAGTTACTCATAGTCAAATTGGAAAAGAAATTAGTTACGGCTTTTACGCAGGTGCTGTATATTCAAAAATGAATAATATACAAAACACAATAATCCCTCCTAACATTTACACCAATTTTTCCACGACCGAAAAAGACAAATTTGGGGCTCTAGCTGGTCTTTTCTTTTCCTAAATTGGAAATACCCACGAGCCAATATAAGTTTTCAACCAGAAATATTTTACAGTCGCCAAGCTACCGATTTTAATTACAACGACAACAAAGGACTAAATTACCAAATAAAGTTTGACTATCACAATTTAAATTTAGGATTCTTATTCAAATATTACATCCATGAAGGATTCTATTTAGGCATAGGCCCTAATGTTGCTCTAAATCTTCATAGAAATAATATTAGCTATACTTCTAATGGAGCTGAAATGGAACAAAAATACGGAGTCTCCTTTACTCCAGATCCCATTGTCCAGAAAACATTAAAAGAATCTCTTGAGGGAACCGACTATTTTCAAGGTATTTTTGGTATTGGTTATGAATTTCAAAACAAACTAGTTCTTGGTTTTCGATATCATTTGGGTTTAACGGATGCTCTAGAAACTAAAGAAAATGGGCACCGATTTATGGATAATAAAAATAAAACCAATGCCTTTTCATTGCACATAGGATACAAATTTGATTTTGATGATTCAAATAATTTCTAGCCGTATTGTGTTCTTCTTATCAAATCATAAAAGACAATAATGTAACTCAATGATTCTTACAGCAAAGTATATACTCTTACTATTTAAAAACATTACTATAAATAATGTAAAAAATAGACAGTCCCATCCCGTATTAAAATAAAGCTATCTATTATGTATTATAAATAAACTACACGCATGAAACTATATATACCCTTTTTTATCCTTATAATATCTATAAAAAACTTTGCTCAAAAAGGTCCCGCACAAGTAAAAAATCCTTACATCTGGATAACAGCAGATAAAAATGAAAATAAATTCATTTTAAAAAATCAGTTAGACCCTAACGCTATTTTGTTAAAAAAGACAGAAGGAGTTGTAATAAATAATCATCCCAGCATATTTTTTGATGCAAGCCAAGATACGCTAACCTTTAACATACCAAAAATAAATTATCAAACTGTTTTTTTAGTTTATAAAGTAAAAGACAGCTTAACCGAACAAATACTATGGAATATTTCTGATCAATCAAAAAACATTACTTTAACAACCACAGAAAGATTAGCCAACCTCACTAATTTCAAATACAATTCATTAAAAAACAAGTCCGAATACTCCTCAGCTATCCATTTTTATCAACATACAAAATCAAACCTAAGCGATAATAACAAATACCAAATCTCTATAGGTAAAACAAAACACAACCTATCAATACCCGCTCGTTCTTTAAAAGGATATATTAGTGAATGTATTGTATATGACCGATTTCTTAACAGCAACGAAATTAACAAAATCGCAAGTTATTTAGCTATAAAATATGGTATTTCTTTATCTCAAAAAGAACTACAAAATTACACAAATAGCAAAGGAAAAATCATTTGGAACGCTCTTGAAAACAAACACTATTTAAACCATGTAACAGCCATAGGAAAAGATGAAGCATCACTCCTTTTCCAAGACAACAGTCGTAATATTGAAGATGAGTTAACAACCATTGATTTAAGTTCTATTAAAGAAAGTGTTCCTGATAATAGCTTTTTGTTTTGGAGTGATAATGCCAAACCATTAAAATTCAAACAAGAAGAAGGATTGCCTAAATTACTAGAAAGAAAATGGCTTATGTGTATTGATTCTACTATTGATAGTCATAAAATAAAATGGCAATTTAATTTAAAAAAAATAACAAACTTAAAACAACCCGATACAAAACCCTGGTTAGTAATAGATCCTACAGGAAAAGCAAAATGGGATTCTGACGAAATAATATATAAAAAATTAGAAGAAAACTCAGACGGAACTACAACCCTAAATAACTACAATTGGGATAGCAAGAAAAACAAAAAAATCGTTTATACATTTCAAATGGCGCCAGATATGTTTGCTAGAGTAAAAATTACTCAACCTAAATGCGGAATATCTGATGGGTTTTTAAAATACACAATTATTGGAGGCAAAGCCCCTTATACTATAACGTTAATTAACTACGACACTAATAATGTTGTTAAAAAATGGATTCATGACAACAACACTTCAAACATCGCAATACACTCTGGAAAATATAATTATATAGTCGTTGATGCCCGCGGAACCATTTACGAACAAAAAATATTTATTTCAGATCAAGACATAACAAGTCCTAAACTACAAGAAACATTTACCCTAAATGACACCCCAATAGTCATAAATGCAAACGATTATTTACCAAAAGGAAACTATCAATTTCAATGGTTTTTAAATAAAGAATTGATTGCGAATGACAACACCATAATACTAACAAATCCAGGCAATTATCAATTAATTACAAAACATGAAAATGACTGTGAAACCGTTACTAACTTTCAAGTAGAGGTGAATAATAATAATAAAAACAATCAAATAATAGCATTACCCAATCCTAGTGAAGAGGGCCATTTTAAAATTTTTGGAAATTTCAATACTATTACAAACGCAACACTATATATATACAACTCAGCTGGAGCCCTAATAACAACAGAAAAATGGTCTGGAAAAACCCAATATATATATAACGGTCATATTCCTACAAGTGGCGTTTATATAGCAAAAATAAGTACATCAGAAGAAGAAAAATCAATAAAAATAATAATAAAATAAACTATTACTAGAATGAGCAAGAAAATATACTTATTTTTTCTATTAATTGCTGGCATAGTTTTCGCTGCAAATTATAATTACATCAAGAAAACAATAATAAATAAACCTGCAAAAGTTAACTTAATAGCAAATAAAAAAACATTTTCAAACACCATCCCATCTAAGATATTAATACATAAATCCGATATAAAAGAAGGAATTATAGGCCTTAATACAAGCCAAATTATAGATGATGCCTTTGATAATTTATTTCATATTCAAATACCCCAATTGCCTACTAATGATCAAACAGTATTCTTAGAATACGACTTATATGGTTATAAAAACGGAACATCTATTATTAAAAGCATCAATAACACCCAAAGTACCGGTGGAAACTTTATTGCAAAAAACAACCAATGGTTGCATCAAAAAGAACAAATAAGCAATAACATCATAAAAAAAGGAAATAATGTACTTTTCTTTAATGCTCCAGAAATAAAAAACAACCAATATAAAATAAAAAACGTTACACTAAACTTCTACAAAAAGGAAAATACCCTTCAAAAATTTGAATTATTCCGTTTTGGAAACAAACTCTACATTGCCGGATTTCAACCCGAAAAAAACACAACATTGTATATAAATGACAAAAAAATAAATACCATTAATCAACATTTTGAAACCGAAATAGACTATACCAATCAAAAAGAAATAACCTGTGTAAAAAAAGAAAACAACACAAACACTATAATTCCTATATCTATAAATAACTTTATCCCTGTAGATTATTACATCCCTTTATACAATAAAAACATAAAAAAAGAGCACACAATAGGTATTAATGGTGGGATTATAAACAATTCAAATGCTAGTTTTCAGCTAGAAAAAGATATAATCAAAAAAAACACATTATTTTCCATAGAAGCCCTCCATACAAAAGATATTGCACCGTTAAACCCTTCAATGGTCAATGTAACTCAAAATTCTTTTGCTTACAGATTATTACCCCACGGAATACAATTCAAAAAACCTGGAAAACTTACAATTCCTTACGACAAAAAATTAATTCCAGAAGGATATACAGAAAAAGACATAAACCTCTTCTTTTTTGATGAAAAGAAAAGACTATGGAAAGAAATTCCTAAAGACACATTACTAACCCATGAATCTAAAATAACAGGAAAAACCACCCATTTTACCGATTTTATAGCAGGAATTATAAAACTACCCGAATCACCCGAAACCTCTGGCTATACCCCTACAAGTATCAAAGATTTAAAAGCAGCCTCTCCAGCCGTAGGCATAACCCCTATTACCCCACCTACTGCAAATCCAAACGGAAGTACTAGCACCAATTTCCCTATAGAAATTCCAAAAGGCAGAACAGGCATGCAACCCTCACTAGCCCTACAATACAGTAGCGAAGCCGGACATAGCTGGACCGGACTAGGATGGGCAATAAACCTACCCAGTGTAGACATAGAAACCCGTTGGGGAGCACCAAGATACGATGCGAGCAAAGAAACCGAAAGTTATACCCTAGCAGGTGAGGCACTCTTGCCGAACGCTCATAGAGAAGCTTGGACAGACAGACAAACCAATAAACAGTTTTATCCTAGAAAAGAAGGCGCTTTCCAAAAAATAACCCGTAAAGGAAATAATCCTACAAACTACTATTGGGTAGTAACAGACAAAAGCGGTACAACAACTTACTATGGTGGTACCCCATCCGGCATAGATAACACGGCTATTTTGCAAGATGCCAATGGCAATATAGGCCATTGGGCAATTACTTTACAAATTGACTTAAAAGGAAATACGATAGCCTATCAATACGAAAAATCCGAAGGCGAATTATATATCAAAAATATATATTATACCGGCAAAAACGACCAAAAAGGAGCATACAACATACACTTTATTAAAGATACAGATTTAGGAGAACCCACTAGAGAAGATGTACAAATAGCAGCACGATTAGGTTTTCAGCAAACCTCTAACAAACTATTGCGAAAAATAGAAGTCAAATTTAAAGACCAAATGATTCGTAGCTACGGACTTACCTATAAACAAGGCGCTTTTAAAAAAACATTACTAAAAGAAATAGAAGTATATGATACAAAAGGAAATCTGTTTTACAAAAACTCCCTCGATTATTACGACGATGTACGCGATGCTAGTGGCAACTACACCCCTTTTGGCGAAGAACAAACTTGGAGCGTGCCTAATGACGGTATTACACCTGCTTTTCCCGCTTTCAAAGAATTCAAAGGAACTCACACTCTTACAGGAAGTTCCCGCTCTATTTCAGGAGGTTTTAATTATAGATTAGGAATTGGAATTCCAGGAGTTGGAACCTTAAATCAAAATACTTTAGGCGGACAAGGAGGAAACAACTGGAGCAATACCTCTACCTATGTTGCCTTAGAAGATTTAGACGGAGACAACTTGCCCGATAAAATTTTCACCAAAGGAGATAAAGTCTACTTTAGAAAAAACCTTGGGGCAACAGGTATAAACCAATTTTCAGACACATACCACGTCATTAATATTGGAAATGTTGGATTCTCTAGAAACTATTCCTATAATTACGGCGTCGATCTAATTTTAGGTTTTGGACAATTGGGAGCTAATTTAGGATATGATCGACAAATATCAAAAAACACCACCACCAGTTATTTCATGGATTTTAATGGCGATGGACTCACTGATTTTGCCGATGGCGGAACCGTTTATTACAACCGTTTAGTAAATGGCATCCCTACTTTTACCCCAAACAGTACAGGAACCCCTTCCCCCATAGTTAATGAAGGCGAGTTATTACTAACAGGCAATACACAAAACTCCGAAGCCGAAATAATAAAAAAGAACCCATTGCACGACATCGTACGCCTATGGCAAGCTCCAGCTACTGGATTTATACAAATTTCGCATATCTATAAATTACTAGAAGACACCTCCACTGATAGACAAAATTATAAAAACAATGATGGCACAGATAAAGCCGATGGTGTAACGTTATATTTTCAACAAAACAATAATTTAATCTGGTCTGAAACTATTGCAGCAACAAACTATCTATCAAAACAAAAACAAGACAATCTTTTTGTTACTAAAGGAGAACACCTCTATTTTAGAGTTAGTTCTATAAAAGATGGTAATTTTGATAACATCCTTTGGGAACCTACCATCAACTATCAAGACATAGACCCTAGTCATACGGACCCTAATGGCTTTAGTTTAAAAACTTACAATCCTAAAAAAGATTTTTTAGTAAGTTCACAAACACTTATCATGGTCCCAAAAGATTCTCCAATACGCTTTGATGGTATTTTTTCTAAAAAAACAACTTCCGATCACATCCTTTTAAAAATTATTTCCAATAGATTCAGTGTTGGCGAAACAGTTGTCTTTTCAAAACAATTTTTAGCATCAGAAAACATTACATTCAATTTTAACACCATTCCTCTTATAAATGCCCTAAAAGGCGACGGATTCAGAGTAATCATAGAATCCGAAACAAATATAGATTGGAAAAATTTGATATGTAACCCTTCCATTATATACAAAGACCACTCCGACAACCAAGAAACAAAACCCCTAGAAGTTACACATACAATTTATAATCGAGTAGATGACAAATACATCCTCAACCACATTATACCTAGTTCCAAAGGAAAAGCAACCTTTCATAATTACAGCGGAGTAATTCAATTTAATAAAGTTAGACCTAATCAAAGTTTTGATAGCGACATACTAATAACAGCCAAACAAGAAGAAAAACTAGTAGCTAGAATTAGATACAAATTAACAGATGGATACCTAGCTTACACACCAAAAGCAATTGATCTATCATATCCTTACGACAGTATTGTAGCTAACAAACCTATTAAAATAGAATACTACTTCAATAACAAAAATACTTCAACCCTCTTTCAACAAAATCATTCTAGCGCATTCCTCGTTATAAAAGATTCTGTCATAATAAAAAACAAAAAAACATTAGTAGAATATAATTATTTCAGCTCAGAAAACAGCTACTACGGCAATTTTGATGATGTCGAAAAAAAATTAAAAATCAGAAATAGAAATTGGGGCGTATTTTTAATTAACGGAAATCTAGCAGCCAATACCATTGACAAAAACCTTATAATATCAGATAAAAAACCCTACGATATTGACCCAAACAATATGCCAGACATCAGCGGAAACACATCTGTTACCCCAGCAACTCATGGACAATTTGAAGCCTCCAAAGAATACTTTATCCAAGCCCGAGGAAATTACGCTTCAAACAAATGGTTAGGCGCAGAAGATGCTATTTTTATCAAAGAAGAATATATTAGTTCAGCACGTCTAGGCGAAGATGATCTACAAAAATTCTTAGACACTTCCTTACCTACTGTTCAAGGAGGCGGCAGTCGAGCCTTATTTACCATATCAGAATCCACAAGTAACGCCTATGCTGCCGGCTTATCCGCTAGTTCTTCCGGGGCAGGTGCCAACTATTCAGAAGGCAAGTCTATCGTTATAGAAACTATGACCGATTTTAATGGAGATCGTTACCCCGATTTTGTACGCAATGGCAACGTACAATTTACAACCCCTAGAGGAGGTTTGTCTAACCTACAAAATAATATTGGCAATTTTAGCGTATCCATTATAGGAAGCAAAGGAGGAAGTGTCAATGGAAAATACAGTCATGGGAGTGCCAATTCATCTGATACAAAAACTAATGCAAAAACAACTGTGCAAAAAAGTTCTAATGATAAAAAATCAAATTCCGATGCCCAAAAAGCAGGAAAATACACCAGTATAAGCGGAAATATAGGCACAGGAAATGATTACTCCCAAAAAATACATACAGACATCAATGGTGATGGACTAACAGATCAAATTAACGATAACGGAATTGTTTTACTTAATACAGGATACCGATTTCTTCCCGATTACAATTGGAAAAACCTAGACAAAGGAATAAACGAAGGAAATTCATCCGATTTTGGAGCAGGATTAGGCTTTAGTTTCGCATCAGGCTCTATATCTGGAGGATTTTCTTATAATGGCTCTTCTAATGAACAATCTAAATCCTTTCTTGATATTAATGCCGATGGATTACCCGATAAAATAATTTACACACAAAACAACATCCTCATTTTCCTAAACCTAGGAAACGGTTTTGATACTAACCCATTACAATACCCAAAATACGCTAGTATGAGTAAAAACAAATCAACTAGTTATGGTATGAATGCTAGTTATGCTTTCGATTTTAGTTTAACCCCTATTCCTATTCGGATTGCTATACAAGCAGGGGCTAGCACCGGTAATTCAGTAAGCAAAATCGAATCTACTTTTAACGATATTAATGGCGATGGTAATTTAGACTACATAAAATCCGAAAACGAAGACAACCTTACCGTACGTCTTTCTAACATAAAACGTACCAACAAACTAAAAAGCGTAACTAACGCTATGGGCAATAGCTTTACCGTTGATTACGAATTTAAACCAAGCTCTTACGAAGCGAACGGAGCAAAATGGGTACTCAAAGAAGTAAACCTTTTTGACGGCCACACAGGCGATGGTGTAGACAACCTTATTAGCCGTTTTACCTATGAAAACCCTTATTACGACCGCCGTGAACGTGATTTTTATGGCTATGCCAAAATTACTACACAACAAATAAATGCTACCAACAATACCGTATATAACACCCAAATACAAGAGTTTTACAATACCGATTTTTATCGTAAAAACCTCTTAAAAAGCACTTTATTATTAGATAAAGACAATAAAAAACTACAAGAAACCAGCACCACCTATAGTATAACCAATGCTCAAAACCAAACCCCTATTACCGAGGGCTTGTTAAGCAACCCTGCCGCCGATTTGTTATCAGTGTTTATCGCACCTATACATACCCAAGAAAAACACTACGAAGCAGGCACCGCCTTTTTAGACAAAAACACCTATAATAAATATGATCCACAAGGTAATATTGTAGAATATACAGATTTAGGCAACGGCACACCACAAGATAAAGTAACCGCCAAAATAAGCTACCACAACAGCCTATCCCCTTATTACGATGGCATCCCTAAACAAATAGAAGTATTTACCATTGATGGACTAAAACGAAAACGAGCTACCCAAATAAACCCCGCAACAGCCGAGGTTATACAATTTAAAATGTATGCTAGTAACGACAAGGTAGCCATAACCGATATTGTATATGACACCTATGGCAATATTATAAAAATTACAGGCGCCCCTAATTACAAAAACCAACGAGCTCAAATTACCTATACCTACGACGATCAAGTCTACAGCCACATCACCCAAATACAAGACCATTTTGGGTATGCAAACAAAACGGAATACGACTACCGTTTTAACACCCCTATAAAAACCACCGATCGTAACGAACAAAGTACCCTATACACCCTTGACGACAAAGGACGTACCAGCACCATACAAGGCCCTTACGAAATAGCCAGTGGCAAACCCTACACCATTGCCTACGAGTATTACCCTACCGCAGAAGTACCCTATGCCAAAACCCGAAATTACGACCCTGAACTAAACAAAGACATAGAAACCTATACCTATATAGATGGGCTTGGGCGTACCTTACAGGTCAAAAAAACAGCCTCGCTTTTTGGCGGTATAGATGCCCCAGACCAAGAAGGTCATATTATATCGGGCAAGGTGGTGTACGATGCTTTTGGTAGAGCGGTAGAGAGTTTTTACCCAACCTTTACCACTACCCTAAACAACAGTTTTAGTACCCTAGCAAGCACCGTAAACCCTACTAAAACCCAGTACGATGCCCTAGGCAGAGCCACAAAAACAACCCTGCCCGATGGTAGTACCACCACCACCACTTTTGCCATAGAAAATTTTAAAGGCATAAATGCTTTACAAACCACACAAACAGACCCACACGGTAAGGTGGCAAAAACCTATACCGATGCCACTGGCAAAAATATAGCCACTATACAATATGACGGTGGCAACGAGCTACTTACCCAGTTTAGCTACAACGCCCTTGGCGAAACTGCCGCTGTTATAAACACTATGGGACAAACTACCCTAAGCACTTACGACTGGCTAGGCCGACGCACCCAGTACATACACCCCGATGCTGGTACTACCACCATTACCTACGACCTAGCAGGCAATATGACCAAAAGGGTAACTAGCCAAATAGAGCAAACCATGCCCGATGGCGGTATCCTATATGAATATGATTACAACCGATTAGAACACATAAAATACCCTAGATACCCACAAAACAATATAAGCTATTATTATGGTAGTGCTACCGAAAATGCCCCACGCCGTGGACGTATGTGGCTAGTAACCGATGCCAGTGGAGGTACCGAGTATTTTTATGGTAAACTAGGCGAGGTTGAAAAAGAAATAAAAACCCTACGCATAACCCCTACCGATAACCAAACCTACATTACCCAATACGAGTACGACACCTGGAACCGTTTGCAAAAAATGATATATCCTGATGGCGAGGTGCTTACCTACACCTACAACCGTGCAGGAAATTTACAAACAATGCAAGGCACCAAAGAAAACCAAACCTACCTCTATATTAAGCAACTAGCCTACGACGAGTTCGAGCAACGCAAGTACCTAAAATACGGCAACGATACCCAAACCCATTACACCTACGACCCCACCTTACGTCGTTTGCAACAACTAAACGTAAACAGTGGTAACCGTGCCATTATAAACAACACCTACACCTACGACCTTGTGGGCAATGTACTAGGCATAAAAAACACCGTACCTGTAGTAGCCAATAGCCTAGGCGGTAGTAGCCAACAAACCTACCAGTACGACGATTTGTACCGACTAAAAAACGCCACAGGCAGCTACAACGGCCAGAACAACCATGCCACCTACACCCTAGCCATGCGCTACAACAATATGCACAATATAGTAAGCAAAGAGCTACAACACCAGGTAAACGACACCCAAAAAGGCTACAAACTAAACTATCAGTACAACAACACCCAGCACCCCAATGCCCCAAGTATCATAACCGAAGACGGCAAACCCGAACCTCGTAACTACGAATACGACGGCAACGGCAACCCTACCCAATACCTAGAATTTAACAATTTTAGAAAAATGACATGGGACGAAGAAAACCACCTAATGGGCATAAACGACAACGGGCGTATGCACCTATACACCTACGACCACACAGGCGAGCGGGTACTAAAAAGCAGTGGCGACACCCAAAACGTAAGCATAAACGGCGCACAAGCCGCCAGCATAAACCATTTTGACAATTATACAGGTTACGTAAGCCCCTATTTTGTAATAAGTAAAGGCAAATTTACCAAACATTATTTCGAAGGCGCAGGGCGTATAACCTCCAAAATAGGACAAGGAACCTTTGCCCAACCTACCAAAATTACAGCAGGCGGAATAAACTATGCCCAATTAAGCACAGAACAACAACAGTGGTTAGACGACTATGTACGCAACCTAGGGCTGCCACCAGGTCCACCCACACAGCAAGGACTATACGCCAGTCCAGCCGCTACGGGAAAGCCTTACCCTAGCCCGCCCAAGCAAAACGCTAACCAAAACCAAGAAACACCCGAAGGCTGGCCTAGACAACCCGTGTTTAATCCCCCAGGCAATGTACCAGGACCACCCATACAGTTTGGCGATCCTATAAAACCCGCAGATGTAACCGCAGGCGATGGTTTTGTAGGCAACGGCTTGTTTGAAAAAGATATTTTTTATTACCATAACGATCATTTAGGAAGTACTTCGTATATTAGCACTATGAATGGCCAGTTGTCTCAGCATGTAGAGTATATCCCTTTTGGAGAGGTATTGTTTGAGGAGCATAGCTCTAGTTTTTCTATGCCGTATTTGTTTAATGGCAAGGAATTGGATAGAGAGACTAATCTCACTTATTACGGAGCGAGGTATTTGGATATGAAGACTTCCCTTTGGCTCAATATTGACCCACTAGCCGA
>NZ_PCMX01000032.1 GCF_002530675.1 Flavobacterium columnare NBRC 100251 = ATCC 23463 | reverse complement strand
GCTCAAAATTTTCTGCTAACACACAAATATACGCAACTCAGCGATGATTACAAGGAAAAACAAAGAAAGCTAGGTTATTCTAGCTAAAATCTTTAAAATCAATGCTTTTAAAAGACATGTCAAATGCGTATTTTATGTATCTTTATATAGTTTTATTGCGAAAAATAATATTTAAATATTTAAAATGCGCAGTTATGGATGTATCACAATATCAATTTTCATTCGGCACGCATCAAGGTCGAAACATCATTTGGATTCAGTTTAAATATCAGCTTAGTTTGAAAGACGCACTCCGCGAACGCTTTCCGTCAGCCCGTTATAGTAGTACACATAAAGCATGGTATTTACCTGACTTAGCTACCGTTCGTAAGGAGCTAAAACTACCTCTTAAAACTTTGGAAGAGCAAACTTTTAGTCATATTTCAGAAAATAATCGCCTGGCTGTAACTCAATATTGCAACCATTTAGATTTGCTGGCCTACAGTCCCCACACTAAGCGTACCTATCTGCAAGAGTTTATGCAATTATTGTCACTACTGGGGAACGTTTCTGTAAATTCTCTAACACCAGATAGATTGAAAGATTACTTTTTGTACTGTTTGCAAAAAAATGAACTTAAGGAGCAAAGTATGAACTCTAAAATTAATGCAATCAAATTTTATTTTGAAAAAGTCTTGCATCGCGAGCAAATGTTTTTTGATATTCCCAGACCCAAAAGCCCTTTAACATTACCCAAAATGTTATCCAAAAATGAAATTGTGAAATTATTCTCAGTTTTGGAAAATAAAAAGCATCGGCTTATTTTAAAATTATGTTACGGGATGGGACTACGCGTGGGTGAAATTGTTAATCTAAAAATAGAACATATTGATAGTCAGTCTATGCGGGTTTTGATTACAAATGCAAAAGGAAAAAAAGATCGTTATACGAATCTTCCTGAATCGGTTTTAGAAGACCTCCGAGCCTATTATTTAGAATATCGTCCTAAGACATGGTTATTTGAAGGGGCTTACGGTGGCGCTTATTCGATTCGTAGTATTCAGGCTGTTTTTAAAAGTGCTATGAAAAAGGCTAAGATTACCAAAACTATTGGAATACATGGATTGCGACATAGTTATGCTACGCATTTAATTGAAGGAGGGGCAGATATTCGTTTTTTGCAAAAGCTTTTAGGACATAGTAATCTTAAAACAACTCAAATTTACACGCATGTCACCGATGTGACACTTTCTAAAATAAAAAGTCCTCTAGATGGATTATCTTTGTGATACCATTTGAAAACCTTGAATTTTCTGGATTTTTTAATATATATTGCTACTTTGTGGTTTAGAATTGGTCGGATATAACTTTTGCTAATACTGACAATTCTATCTGGAACGTTTTTGCTCGTTTTGATTCCTTTTTTCTCTTTTTTGAATATTTATTGTATTGCTTACACTAATCTAAATATTTAGTTCTTGGTAGTTTTGTACCATTTAAACTTAAAATATACTGGATTAAAAAGTAAAGTTCTCGATACGTTTTTTTTCATTTTAAAAACAACTCGAACAAATTGTTGAGTATATAATTGAAATCATCGTTCGTTCGAGCGCGAAGCGCATCGAGAACCAACGCTAATTTTTGTTGCTTTTGTAGGATAGTGTCTAAATCAATATACAGTTTGTTACTCCTACGTAAGGAGGAGTCTCATAATCAGCGTTATGTGATTTCTCCCTTTGATCGACAAGATTGCGAAATTTTTGGACAGTCTCAAGGTTAAAAAAATAGTATTATGAGGAAATTTCAAAGTTTGAATAGTATAAAAACCAAAATAAAATAACTTCAAAAAAAAGAGGCGTTAAATGCCTCTTGTATATCCTTAAATTTTTACTTCGATATTCCCATAGTGGGCGGAAGTGTAAGCGGTTCCGTTCAACACGAGTTTACTTCACTTTGTTTTTATTTGTTTTTTTTTGTTCAGTGATTACAATTCATTGTTCGTGCTCCGCACGCAACGAAACCTTAGCTGTTGGCAGTAGCACCTTATTATAGTTTGTTGATTTCTTCTTTGGTTAAGCCTGTTGCCTGCGTAATTATTTCTACTGAAACACCTAATTTTTTTAAGGATTTAGCCGTTTCAATCTTTCCTTCAATCTTTCCTTCAATCTTCCCTTTTATTTCTCCTTCAATTAATCCTTCAATTAATCCTTCCATCTTTCCTTCATCGAAAGCAGTGTCGATAACGCCTTTTAGATCTCGGTAAACTTTAAGACTGCTCTCGTATTTGTCTAAATCCAATTGCCCTAAATTTGCCAATTCTGCTTTTTCAAAGGCTTGGGTAAATACTTCGTCCTTGAAAATTGTGGGAATACTTTGAAAATCTTCCAAGTTTTTGATAAAATACAACCATTTATCCAAACGGGAGCTTAATTCGTTTTCCTGTTTGTTAAAATTGGGCATTTCCAAGTAGATATAGGTCAGTTTATCGTAAAATACTTTTCCGTTTTGGTTTTTCAGCTTGATGGTATGCACTACCTCGCTTCTTTCGGGTTCGCTTTCGTAATCGTCGAAAGTAAAATCTAAAACACCTACGCAATAAACCGCTTTCAAATTATAGTTCCATTCTCCTTTTTCGGCTTGTTCTCTAATGGGAAATGTGGAGTAATAGATGGTTCTTTCTTTGAAGTAGTTTTGCTTGGCTTTTTGGAGTTCTACGATGAATTTTTCGCCTTTTTCGTTTTCGCAATAGATGTCGTAGATGGCTTTTCTGTCGAGGTCGGTCTGCCCGAGTTGTTCGGTGTTTTTAAAAGAAAGTTCTTTGATCTGGTCATATTCTGGCAACAAGGCATTGAGGAAGTCGATAAGCAGGTTTTTACTGGCTTCTTCCCCAAATATCTTCTTAAACCCAAAATCGGTAAAGGGATTGATGTATTTTGCCTTCATATTCTCAACTTGTTTTCTTGGTCAAATTTACAAAAAATAATCTTTGATGTTGATCTTAAATTTCGGAGGATTCTCGGTGGCGGTATTACAGGCAACGTTTTTTTGGAGGAGTGCACAAGACGTTTTGCCTTGCATGTACTCCCCAGAAACTTTTTTTAAAATAGCATTACGGATTTTTGAGTAGTAGGGGGGGCATAAGTGAAGGAAATCACTATAAAAAACACCTAAAGTAGACTTCAAAAAAAAGAGGCGTTAAATGCCTCTTGTATATCCTTAAATTTTTAGTTTGAAATCCCCATAGTGGGCGGAAGTGTAAGCGGTTCCGTTCAACACGGGTTTACTTCACTTTGTTTTTATTTGTTTTTTTGTGTTCAGTGATTACAATTCATTGTTGGTTCTTCGAGCCCAACGAAACCTTAGCTGTTGGCAGTAGCACCTTATTATAGTTTGTTGATTTCTTCTTTGGTTAAGCCTGTTGCCTGCGTAATTATTTCTACTGAAACACCTAATTTTTTTAAGGATTTAGCCGTTTCAATCTTTCCTTCAATCTTCCCTTTTATTTCTCCTTCAATTAATCCTTCAATTAACCCTTCCATCTTTCCTTCATCGAAAGCAGTGTCGATAACGCCTTTTAGATCTCGGTAAACTTTAAGACTGCTCTCGTATTTGTCTAAATCCAATTGCCCTAAATTTGCCAACTCTGCTTTTTCAAAGGCTTGGGTAAATACTTCGTCTTTGAAAATTGTGGGAATACTTTGAAAGTCTTCCAAGTTTTTGATAAAATACAACCATTTGTCCAAACGGGAGCTTAATTCGTTTTCCTGTTTGTTAAAATTGGGCATTTCCAAGTAGATATAGGTCAGTTTATCGTAAAATATTTTTCCGTTTTGGTTTTTCAGCTTGATGGTATGCACTACCTCGCTTCTTTCGGGTTCGCTTTCGTAATCGTCGAAAGTAAAATCCAAAACACCTACGCAATAAACCGCTTTCAAATTATAGTTCCATTCTCCTTTTTCGGCTTGTTCTCTAATGGGAAATGTGGAGTAATAGATGGTTCTTTCTTTGAAGTAGTTTTGCTTGGCTTTTTGGAGTTCTACGATGAATTTTTCGCCTTTTTCGTTTTCGCAATAGATGTCGTAGATGGCTTTTCTGTCGAGGTCACTCTGCCCGAGTTGTTCGGTGTTTTTAAAAGAAAGTTCTTTGATCTGGTCATATTCTGGCAACAAGGCATTGAGGAAGTCGATAAGCAGGTTTTTGCTGGCTTCTTCCCCAAATATCTTCTTAAACCCAAAATCGGTAAAGGGATTGATGTATTTTGCCTTCATATTCTCAACTTGTTTTCTTGGTCAAATTTACAAAAAATAATCTTTGATGTTGATCTTAAATTTCGGAGGATTCTCGGTGGCGGTATTACAGGCAACGTTTTTTTGGAGGAGTGCACAAGGCGTTTTGCCTTGCATGTACTCCCCAGAAACTTTTTTTAAAATAGCATTACGGATTTTTGAGTAGTACCTGGAAACGCAGTAAGTTGCCTGCTTTGCAGACTAAATTATAAGTAATACCATTTAAACTTAAAATATACTGGATTAAAAAGTGAAATTCTCGATCTGTTTTTTTTATTTTAAAACAACTCGAACAAACGGTTGAGTATATAATTGAAATCATCATTAGTTCGAGCGCGAAGCGCATCGAGAATCAACACTAATTTTTATTGCTTTTGTAGGATAGTGTCTAAATCAACATACAGTTTGTTACTCCTACGTAAGGAGGAGTCTCATAATCAATAGTATGTGATTTCTCCCTTTGGTCGAAATACAAGATTGCGAACTTTTTGGACAGTCTCAAGGTTAAAAAAATAGTATTATGAGGAAATTTCAAAGTTTAAATGGTATAAATTTAAAATAATCCTCCTCCTTGTGATTCTTCTTGATTTCTTTGTTTTCTATCTAGGGTTTTATTTTTGCCACTGCCAAAACGATAATTGAAATTAATATTTATAGTTTGGCTCTCCCACCTAAAGTTTCCGTTAATTTGAGCAGGTTCGTTACTATAAAAACGCGCTCTCATTGTATTAAAAATGTCATTGTATCGAATGCTTAAAGATCCTTTTCCATTTAATAAACTCAATCGAGCACCTAAGTCTGTTTTCCACATATCTTTATTAGAAAATTGTAAACCGTTTTGACCTGCTCTGTACATGGTAAACCAAATTAAGCGAAAGTCTTTAGTTAGTTTAAAAGTGTGATTTATTCTGCTATTAAATAGAATTGCATTGATGCTTTGTGTATATAAGTTGCCCTCTCTCTTTTCTATAATACCTGTTGAATGAGTAAAATAACTATCAGAACCAAAGTTTACACTCCACCATTTTTTTAAATCTAGGTTACCAGATAATTCAATTCCATATTCTGTATTGCGGTCAAAATTAGTAAAGGTTAATTGTTGTTTTGTTGGTTCATCAGGATTTGTAGTAATAATTTGACTAATTTGGTTCTGAATAAAACGTACAAAGGAACCTGATGTAAAAGATCCTGTTTTTAATTTTCGAGTGTAATTCAATTCAATAGAATTGGTAAATTGAGGTCTTAATTTAGAGTTTCCTACCTGCTGCATAGTAATGCCATTCCATTGTCTGATTTCATTAATCTGATCCATATTAGGTCTGTCAACTCTTCTAGAATAGTTAAGGTTAAATGAATTGTTTTCGGATGAATTATACGTTAAAAAAGTAGAGGGATATAGCGTAAAAATGTAATCTGAAAAAATTTTGTCTGTAGTTCCTATTTTTTGAAAATTGCCTTTTGCTTCATAACTTTCTAATCTAAGACCTATCTGATAATTCCATTTACCTAATTCTTTGCTGTAATTTCCATAAGCAGAATAAATATTTCTTTTAAAATTAAAATGAGCATCAAAAACAGAATTAACCTGAATTTTATTATTGGTATCATCTAATCGGCTTTCTACCCCGAGTTCTGTTTTAGAAGTTTCGTTTATAGGATTTACAAAATCAATATTGCCTATAAAGTTTGTACCGTTTTTTTGAACATTGTTTGTAAATTTGATATTGTTATTGAGGTCTTTAAAAAGACTATTTTCGGGATCATCATTTGTATTGTAATTTAACTCAATATCTAGTGTTTTATTTTCCTTATCAAATTTGTGTTTGTAAGCAAGATTATAGGTCTGATTTCTTTCTAAACCATTAGCTTCTTGTGTTTGTAAATCTTTAAGATTACTATCTAAATAATGGATACCGTTTTTAAATTCAACGGCTGGGTTGTCAAAATTTTGAATAGAATAAAATGAAAGTGTATTTTTATCATTAATATAAAAATCAGTTCCTATTTTAGTAAAATTATTTTTTCGGAAATGAACCACATCAATAGCAAGATCATAATCTTTTGTACTATTGTATTTGTTCCAATTTATAAGACCGTAATTTGTGTTTTTTCCATGATTTAAGGAATAAGTAGTATAGAAATTAAATTTATTAACCCGGTAGTTTAAATCTATAGAACCATTAAATTTAGGTTTAATAGCAAAACTAACAGCTGTAGTTATAGTTCCGTTAAAACCTAAATTTGAGTTTTTGTTGAGTATAATGTTTATAATACCACTCATTCCTTCAGGATTGTATTTTGCAGATGGATTGGTAATCAGTTCAATTTGTTTTATAGCAGTAGAGGGTATTTGTTGTAAGGCTTGAGCAGCAGAAAGATTAGAGGGTTTACCATCAATGAAAATTTTAACATTTTCATTTCCTCTTAAACTCACGGTATTATTTTGTACATCAACACTTACGGTAGGAATGTTATTCATTAATTCAGCAGCGGTAGCACCTGCTGTTTGTAAATCTTTGCCAATTGTAATTACTTTTCTGTCAATTTTTTGTTCAATTGATGATTTTTCTTTTGTAATGCTTACTTCATTTAATTGTTTCGATTCCTCTTCTAATACAATGTTTTTTAGATTGATGTTTTTATTCTCTGGGGTTAGTATTATCGTATTAATGTATTTTTTATACCCCATATAAATAATCTCTAGGACTAGATTTTTAAGAGGGAGATTGGTAATAGTAAATAATCCATTGTCCTTTGTAATAGCTCCGGATATTGTTTTTCCTTCGCTTTTTATTGTTACAGAAACATAAGGGAGAGGAGAATTGTTTTTTTTGTCGATTATTTTACCCGATAAAGATCCCGTAGTATTTGCATTAATCGTGTTATTATTACTAGTAGAAACTACTGGAGTTTGTGCTTGCATACAGGCCATAGCAGCTAGTAAGCAAACTAAAATTGCTTTTCTTTTCATTTTGATTGATAATTTTGATTGATGATGATTGAAACAATTTAAAGTAAAAGTGATATCGTGTAATACAAGGTACTTTTAGAATTAAATTTGATTCTGTAGAGTAAGACGTAATATGATTTTTTTTGTTACAGTTTAGATAAAAAAAATCCCGAAAAATTTTCGGGATTAAAATATTATCTTTTTAAACTAAAATGGGATTTGAAAATTTTTGTACTATTTTTTTCATTGTATTCTACTGTAAACCAATAGTCATCGGCTGGTAAAGGAATGCCCTGATAGGTCCCATCCCAACCTTTTGAATTAGGAGAAAAGCGTTGAATTAGTTTTTCATAACGATCAAAAATTTGAATAGAGGCTGTTGGATTGGATTGGATTAAATCAGGAATATTCCAATAATCATTATAACCATCATTATTAGGAGTGAAATATTTTGGATGGTTAATAATTGATATTGTAATAGGAGCAGGGCTACAATGCCCTGAATTATCTTTTGATGCAATGGTATGTTCTCCTGGGCTTACATTATAGAATAGATGGCTCTCTTGATAGTTACCATTATCTAGTTGATAGCTATAATTGCCTGAACCATTCCCCATAACATTAACCTTAATATAAGATGGTATTTCAAAAGCATCACTATATTCTAAGAGAATGTAAGGTTTGTATTTAATTACCTTTGTGGTGTAATTTTTTGTACAATTAGTGGTAGTGTTGGTTACCATTACAGAATAATTACCATCTTGTGAAACCGTGATTGAAGGGGTTTTCTCTGCCAAAGGAGTATGGTTATAAAACCATTGAAATTGATAATTTTGTAAGGATAAACCTGTATCTAAAATTGCTTGATTGTATAAAGTACCCGTTGCATAATCTTCACAAATAATATATTCTGGTTGTAAATTAGATTTGGGCAATGGCTCAATGATTAATTTTATTTCATTGCTTACATCAAAACAAGAATTGAGCTTACGGCTTGATAATCTGGCCCAAATAGATTGGTTAAAAGGGATATTATTGATGTATTTTATAGTTAGAGGGGTTGCATTTAAATCATTTGCTTCATTAAAACTTCTGAAATAGTCTACTTTTAAATCATTGGATGAAGTTGTATTTCCTAAAACAAGAGTATTAATTGTGCTTAAATCAAATTGAAAGATACCATCAAAAGGATCTTGAAACTCATCGCATACAGGAAGTGTGCTTATATTTTTAGGAGCAACAGGTTGAGATATAATTGTTAGTTTAAAACTTTTTTCATCTATACACTTAAGTTTGTTATTAGTACTCGTATATACATAAATAGGACTTATGACATTGGAAGTGTTATAGGTAGTTCCTGCTGGAATAATTGTACCAGGATGAGGTAATTCAGGATGGGCAGGATCCATAGGACTATCATAATATAGCATATTAACAGGCAGAGTAGGAAGGGTGTAAGAATTACAAACTACTAGATCTGTTTGTGGAGGAACCTCTAAACTATCAAACGTTATGGTAAAAGAACTTTGGCTGTAACAGTTAGATACCACAGGGTTTTGTGCATATATATAAATAGTTTTTACTCTAGTTGATTGTTCTATTCCAGGTCTTAGATCACTACTGTCTATGCTTAAATTAGTTATAAGGTTTTGACCATTAGGGTCTTGGTAATAATTTCCATTAGCTAAAGGAGTCAGATCGTATTTAAAGCAGGTAATTTGGTCCCCTCGGACATCAATAATAGGTTTGTTAAAAATAGTTATTTTCCAAGGGACTTCGTTAAAACATTTAGGGGTTAGGTTTCCTGGGGCTGTACTAGACTCTTTATAAATCCAGAGAGTTGTAGAGGTTTTTATTTCATTGTTAGGGAATAATTCAGTATTGCCAGGTGTATTAGGACCTCCTTGTAATGTAAAATACCTTCCTCCTTGGTTTTCTATTGGTAAAATATAATTTATACAAGATTTAGCCTCTTCAGGACTTACTAAAGAAGGTTGGTGAAAATTTATACTAAAAGAACTATTGTAAGTACAACTAGCATTTTCAATATAATGATAAATGGTTGTGTTTTGGGTAATCGTTTTAGGTGTTTTTATCAGGTTCCCACCTCCATTAGGAGCATCTCTAAATTCACCTATAACAGGTTGGGGTAAAATATAAAAATTACTACAAGAATCAATATTTTTTAACCCAATATCTCCTATATAAACCCAAAAATCGTAAATATTTGAGCGACAATTATTGTTTATAGCATAAGCATATACATGAGTTGTTTTACTAATAGGAAAACTTAATATACTATAGATACCAGTAGCATTATCATAGGTGTAGTAATCTGCGGTTCCAAGATCTGTAATCAAGATTGGTAAATTGGTTATAGGAATACAACTAAATAAATTAGTAAAAGTATTCTTTATAGTGGGGCTTTTTGAGATATTTATCTTAAAAGAGGTCGTAATAGGAGGACAATTAGGATCAGAAAACACATAACTTACATATAAAGTTGTTTCTCCAATTGTACTGATGCTAGTACCAGGAAGTATTTGTTGAGTTAATGCACTATCTAAAAAAAACTTTGATCCAGGAATACGAGGGCCAGGAATAATATAACTGTCACAACTTGTTAGGGTAGTAGGAATTAATTGGGTTGATTTTACAACATGTACGGTAAAAGCACTTTCTATATAACAATCACTAAGATTTCCACTACTTATATATTGATACACTAATGTTCCATCTATTGTTATGTTAGTTCCTGCAGGCCAATTAATGCCTGTTTGATTAGGGCCAGACCAATATTGAGCTCCATTAGGCTGTTCTGGTAAGGTGTATTGAACACAAACATATTGATCTTTTATAACTTCCAATGCAGGTCGTGGAATTACGATAACGTTAAAGGATTCCGTAACAAAGCAGCTTGTTTCCGTTTTTACAAATAATTGAATATAAATAGTCTTATTACCTGTTAAAAAAGGTTTATTCGTATCTATAGGAGAATCACTAAAATCAGGTTGTAAATGATAATTTATTTGATAAATAGAACTCGATAATCCGTTCAGTAACTTATTCGTTAGAATTGAAAATTCTTGTGTAGAAATAAAGGTTTCCCCACTTCCAAAAGTATTTTCACATTTTGTAATGTCTGTAGGTTTAATTAATGAAGGAGAAGGGGTCAGTTGTAAATCAAAAGATTTTGTATTATAACAACCATTTGCATTTTGAATTCTTGTCCAAATAATTTTAGGAAGCGCACTCGCTACAACGTTATAATTATTGCTTATAGAATTAATATTTTGTTGAGCATCTAACAATGTATCATGAAAACTAATTGTTAGAGCACCTGTTGGATTTAATAAAGATTGATTCGAGCTGAGATCAAAATCATAACTAGTTGAATTCGTATTGCATTTATATAAAACTTTAGGATTTACGCTAGATGGAGCACTCTGGTAACCAATCTTAATTTCGTCTTGTCCAGCAATACAAGGAGTTGACTTTATATAATAAATCAGACGATAACTTCCCGCTTGATTTAGAACTAAATTAGGAGCATTTGTACCAATAGAATTGTTATTTTGATTTCTCCATTCAAAATCATATAAGGTGCTATCTAGTCCTGATTGTAATGTATATGTTTCGTTTATACCCTCGTTATTACATAGGGTTAGATCAGGTCCCAAAGGAGAGGTGTCCAAAGAAAAGTTGGCTCTACCTAAAAAAATAGCAGAATCATCACTGGTTACATTTCTATCTCCAATAACAATTTTAAGATGATAAGTAGCCCCTTTTATTAAATTATCTTTAGTAGCATATAATAAAACTGTTTGCCCATTATAGTTAATAGGAGAAGTACTAGTGCTAATTCCTCCATTAAAACTACCAAAAAAGGTTGGATTAGCTGAATTACAACTAGAGTTGTATAAATTATTACGGATTGTTTCCACAGAAATAGGAAGATTTGTATTAGGGACTAAAGCAAGATTTTCCACCTTTCCATCAGGATGCGTTAGTAAAATAGCAATTCCATCATAGGTATTGCATTGATAAGTGCCATATTCCTCAGAAGTAAAAATAAAAGGGAGCTGAATATGAGAACTCAAAGAGCTAAAGTCAAATTCTAATTTCGTTGCATTTAAAAAAATTGGCGGAAAAGCAGGATCAGTTGTAAATACAGAAGTCAAATCACTATCACCAGGCCATGTATTGGTTCCGTCCTGTAACCTTGTGGTATTGGGCCCCGCAGATTTTAGGGCATTTCCTGTACTCAAAATGATCCCTTCACTAATAGGAAAAGCAGGATTTGTATTTTTAAAAGAACCAATGCCATTTGTAGATCCAAAGTTCGTTCCTGTAGAACTCTTGACATTAGAGACGTTTATGCAGACAGATTGTGTTAATACGTTGCGTACTAAATCATCAGGAGTTCGATTTGTTTCAACAGAAATAAATTGCGCATTAGAATAAAAGTCTATAAAAAAGACCAATAAGAGTAGGTATCTTTTGAGCATGGTACAATTCTTTAAAAATGAGACGACAAACTTATATTAAATATAGGAAAAAACTGATAAAAATATAAATAGGTTTATTTTAGATCCTTCAATTTGTTTTGGGGAGTTTTTTTAAAAAAAACTCCGAATTCTACTTGCTATATAAATTTAGTGAATTTCTATTTAAATAGTATCTTTGTATACTTTAAAAAATAATTAAATTATGACATTACAACAAATTCTTACGGAAAAGATTAAGATTGCAGTAGAGCAATTGTTTGAGGTTTCACTTGATAAAGTAGAATTTCAGGCTACCCGTAGGGAATTTGAAGGAGATATCACCATGGTCGTTTTTCCTTTATTAAAACTTATAAAAGGGAATCCTGTGGAAATAGGAAGTAAGATAGGTGATTATTTAGTTCAAAACGTAGCCGAAATTGAAAAGTTTAATGTGGTACAAGGGTTCTTAAATCTAGTAGTTGCCGACCGTTATTATGTAGATTTTTTTAATGCAGCTAGAACAATTGAACAATTTGGTTTTAAAGCACCTATAGAAGGAGACAAGGCCGTGATGGTAGAATATTCTTCGCCTAATACCAATAAACCTTTGCATTTAGGACATATTCGTAATAATTTATTAGGCCATGCCGTGGCTGAAATAGTAAAAGCATCAGGGAAAAAAGTTTATAAAACACAAATTATAAACGATCGTGGTATTCATATTTGCAAATCTATGTTAGCGTGGCAAAAGGAAGGGAAGAATCAAACACCAGAATCCACAGGCTTAAAAGGCGATAAATTAGTGGGGCATTTTTATGTTGAATTTGATAAACAATATAAAAATGAAATAAAAGAGCTAATAGCAGCGGGGCACACTGAAGAAGAAGCAAAAAAAATAGCACCATCTATTTTAGAAGCACAGGAAATGCTTCGCAAATGGGAAGCTGGTGATGCCGAGGTAGTTGCTCTTTGGAAAAAAATGAATCAATGGGTATACGATGGGTTTAGTGTTACCTATAAAAATTTAGGAGTTGATTTTGATTCGTATTATTATGAAAGTAATACCTACTTGTTAGGAAAAGATGTTATAGAAGAAGGATTACAAAAAGGAGTTTTTTATAAAAAAGAAGACGGATCTGTTTGGATCGATCTAACGTCTGAAGGATTAGATGAAAAATTAGTTTTACGTGCAGACGGAACATCTGTATATATAACACAAGATATAGGAACAGCTATTCAACGTGTAAAAGATACTCCAGATGTAGGAGGAATGGTGTATACAGTAGGAAATGAACAAGATTATCATTTTAAAGTATTGTTCCTAATTCTAAAAAAATTAGGATTTGATTGGGCTGAGCAATTGTATCATCTTTCTTATGGTATGGTTGAATTACCTTCAGGTAAAATGAAATCACGTGAAGGAACTGTAGTAGATGCAGATGATTTAATGGCAGAAATGACATCTACAGCACAATCTATTTCAGAAGAATTAGGAAAATTAGATGGGTATACGGATCAGGAAAAAGCAGATTTATACAAAATAATAGGTCTAGGAGCTCTTAAATACTATATGCTAAAAGTAGATCCTAAAAAAACAATGATGTTTAATCCTGAAGAATCCGTTGATTTTAATGGAAATACAGGACCATTTATTCAATACACTTATGCGCGTATTCAGTCTATTTTAAGAAAAGCAGATTTTGATTGTTCAGAGAACATTCTTTTAAAAGAATTACACGAAAAGGAAAAAGAACTCATCAAACAAATTGCTTTGTTCCCTGAAGCTATTCAAAATGCAGCGGTTAACCATAGTCCTGCGTTAGTAGCTAATTATACGTATGATTTAGTTAAAGAATTTAATTCGTTTTACCAAAATGTATCTATTTTAGGTGAAGAAAATACAGATAAAAAGATTTTTAGAGTTCAATTGGCTAAATTAGTGGGAGAAACAATTCAACGAGCATTTAGTTTACTAGGAATTCAAGTTCCTGAAAGAATGTAATAAGATAAGGCTGTCCAAAAAGTAATAAATCAACATGCAGTTTGTCACTCCGACGAAGGAGGAGTTTCATAATCAGGATTATGTGATTTCTCCCTTTGATCGATGACAAGATTGCAAACTTTTAGGACAGCCTCCTTTTTTTAAAAGCAATAACGAGCACTTACCCCTACGTTCGGACCAAATCCTCTATCGGTTATGTCTTTGTATTCAGAACTTATATAAAGCTCGGGTCTTAGATCTACTGCTAATCTTAACGGGAAATCAAAATTATATTCAATTCCTCCATTCCCAGCAACAATTAAATAAATTCCCGTTTTGTCCTCATACCTACCATTATTTGAATTATAGTAAGAAGAAGCAGACCAAGAACCTATTCCCGCACCAGGTCCAACAAACCATTTAAAACCGTCTTTTATGTCAAAAACCCAGTGGTATAAAGCGGTAAGTTTTATTTCACGTTGATCATACTTATAGTTGCCATATCTTGTATATCCTTGATTTTTGAAGCCAAGATTAGCTTCTATTCTATTGTCATCAGAGAGATCTCTTTGAAAAGTGATTTCAGCACCAAAACCGTTGTTTTCGTTAAGACGTATCCCTATAGCATTATCTTGAGCTATGCCTGTAGCCGTAATGCCCAATAAAGTAATGAATGTTAAAAAAGTTTTTTTCATTTTGTAATTTTTAGTTAGTTAACGGTATTAAATTAATAAATATTGTTCAAAAACAGATAATAGACAAAAAAGGAGCGTAATACAACTATTAAATTGTAAATAAATAAAAAAGAAAGATAGTTCACACTTCTTTTTTAAAAAAAGAATCTTAAATTTTATTGAAAAAATTAGTTTAACTTTTCTTGTAAAACTTTTATTTCGTCACGTAATTTTGCTGCTTGCATAAAATCTAAATCTTTAGCAGCTTTTTCCATTGCCTTTCGTTTTTCACGAATACGTTTTTCTATTTCAGGTTTAGTTAGATATTCCGTTTCAGGTTCTGCAGCTTTAGAAATAGAATGTTCATGATGGGAACTATTTGTTGAACTTTTAGATAAATGATTTTCAATAGATTTATTCAAAGCTCTTGGTACTAAATTATGTGCGGTATTAAAATTAATTTGTTTTTCACGACGATAATTCGTTTCATCAATCGTACGTTGCATAGAATCCGTTATTTTATCAGCATACATAATAGCTTTACCATTAATATTACGAGCGGCACGTCCTACAGTTTGTGTTAAAGAACGATGACTGCGTAAAAAACCTTCTTTATCAGCATCTAGGATAGCTACTAAAGAAACTTCTGGTAAATCCAATCCTTCACGAAGTAAGTTAACACCAATTAACACATCAAATAAACCCTTGCGTAAATCCTGCATGATTTGTACCCGCTCTAGTGTATCTACATCAGAATGTATATAACGACAGCGAATGGAAACTTTGGTTAAATATTTAGTCAATTCTTCCGCCATACGCTTGGTTAAAGTAGTTACTAAAACACGTTCATCTACTTCACAGCGTTGTTGGATTTCTTCTATTAAATCGTCTATTTGGTTGGTACTTGGACGTACTTCAATAATCGGGTCTAACAATCCTGTTGGACGAATAATTTGTTCTACATAAATACCCTCAGATTTTTGTAATTCATAATCAGCGGGTGTTGCAGATACATAAATGACTTGATTTTGTAGGGCTTCAAATTCTTCAAACTTAAGAGGACGGTTATCTAAAGCAGCAGGCAATCTAAAACCATATTCAACCAAGTTTTCCTTTCTACTTCTATCGCCACCATACATTGCATGTACTTGAGAAATAGTTACGTGACTTTCATCTACAACCATTAAAAAATCATCTGGAAAATAATCTAATAAACAGAAAGGACGAGTACCAGCTTCCCGACCATCTAAATAGCGAGAATAATTTTCAATTCCTGAGCAATACCCCAATTCACGGATCATTTCGAGGTCAAAATTCGTTCGTTCTTCTAACCGTTTTGCTTCTAAATGTTTGCCTGTTTCTTTAAAATAATCTACTTGTTTCACCAAGTCTTGTTGAATATTCCAAATAGCATTTTGTAAAACATCAGGAGAGGTAACAAACATATTAGCTGGGTAAATGTTTAGTTTTTCATAACGCTCTATTACTCTGGACGTTTTTACATCAAAAGCCTCAATTTCCTCAATTTCTTCGCCAAAAAAATGTATTCTAAAGGGATCGTCTGCATAACCAGGAAAGACTTCAACAGTGTCTCCTTTTATTCTAAAGTTACCGGGATTAAAATCTGCTTCAGTACGAGCATATAAACTTTGAACCAAACGATGTAAAAACTTTGTTCTTGAAATTTCTTGATTTCTTTCAATAGAAATAACATTTTTTTGAAACTCGACAGGATTTCCAATACCATATAGGCATGAAACAGAAGCGACCACTAATACATCTCTTCGACCGGAAAGTAGGGCAGAGGTAGTGCTTAAACGAAGTTTTTCTAATTCGTCATTAATTGATAAATCTTTTTCTATATAAGTCCCCGTTACAGGTATATATGCTTCGGGTTGGTAATAATCATAGTAAGATACAAAGTATTGTACTGAATTATTAGGGAAAAATTGTTTGAACTCTGAATATAATTGAGCAGCTAATGTTTTGTTATGTGCTAGGACTAAAGTAGGACGTTGTACTTCTTGTATTACATTGGCTACTGTAAAAGTCTTACCTGATCCTGTTACACCTAATAAAGTTTGATACTTTTCATCATTTTGGATTCCTTCGGCTAATTTTTTAATAGCTTGAGGCTGGTCTCCCATAGGAGAAAAATTAGATACAACTTGAAATTTCATTTAATACTAAAATTGGAAATGTAAAGTTAAAGTTTTATTGATCATATTAGCTACGCTAGTTTTAAGTGTTTTCATCATTGAAATAGATCAATCAAAGGATTCTATTAATAATAAATGTCCTTCTTTATGTTCAATGGTTACAATACCATCTTGTGTTGCAAAGTTGCTACTGCCTGTTTTAAAACCTAAAGTTAAGATGTCATTGTTTAAAGGATAAAATAAATTTTTAGAATGAATACCTTTGACTTCTCCAATTGGAATAAGTGAAAGCATACTGTTTTTAGGGTACCATTTTTCAAATTTTTGAGGCAGTAAATAAATTTTTGAATAATCATCTAGAATTACAATTTTTAATTCTTTTTTATAGCGAGCGATACTAGTAATGTTATTCAGAGTATGATCCGCTCGTTTGCCTGTAGCCCAAATAACATTTACGGCTTTATGTCCTTTATTAATCAAATAATCAAACGCTTTTTCTAAATCTGTTTTATCTTGGTCTGGAGTATGAACAATTTCAAGAGGGTATTGTCTTTCTTTATAAGATTCAGCATCAAATCCTCTATCAAAGTCGCCTAATAAAACATCTACTTTTATGCCTAAATTAAGAACTCTTTCTATAGCTGAATCTAAAACAATTACAAATGGGGACCATTCGAGTAATTGATCTAATAATTCGCGTGAGCATTCCGCTCCATTGGCAATTATTAATGCGGGTTCTTGGTTATCTCTAACAACGGAGTGTGAAGACATTTTTTCTACAAAAAAAAGAGGGTTAATACTAGGCTAAGTTTAATAAAAAATAGAAACACCATTTTGTTATTAAAAGTGTAATGACTATTTTCTAGAGTTTTACTTTTATATTATTTTAGAAATTGTCCAAAAAGAGGTATTGACATGTTTAGTTTGTTGCTCTAACTCAAGAAAGAATTATAAGGGGAGCAGCATCATTGCCTGATTCGTTTCAATCTTTTTCTTATTAGCTGATTAAAACGACGAAGGAACTGAACAGAATTAATACAATTACGACCTTTTGGACATTTTTTTTGTTATTTTACGATATAATCCTCTGATGATACTTCGCTTAAATTAAAATAGCCAAAAGGGAAACGATCATTATGGGTTTGATTAATAATGTTTCCTCGTAAAGTTGCAGGAGGGGTACTAAAAGGACCTCCCCCATTTTGTCCTGAGATACTGAGCAATTTACTCATATAATAAAAATGTCTTTCAGTAATACTTTGTATGCTGATTTTTATTTTATCATTAGATTCTATTTCATCATAAAAAAGACCAAACATAACATTTCCTTGAGAAAATTTATCATCTAGTAATCTATATTCAGGAAAAGCAATTTTGCTATTATCTATTTTAAATAAATAATAATTTTTTTCATTTCCATCATCTTTAAAAAAACCTTTAATTCGTATTTGATCTTTTCCATTTACCCCTTTTTGATTTTCTTGTTTGATTTCAATTATTTTAGGGGTAGCAAGCAAGGTATTACTAGCAGTATAAACATCGCCTTGGTAAATTATTTTTAGAGTATAGGTTTGACCTACTAAGGGAACAAAGTGGTTACAAACATAATCAGTAGTACCAGACACTTGATTAAAAGTATAAGTTTGATTAGTTGTATCCTGTATAGTTACTATAGCATTATTGGCAGGTAAAATATCGTTAGAATAAAAAGGGTTAGTAAGACTAAGTTTAATCGTTTGGTTTTGTCCTGTTGTATTGGGCATCCATTTTAGATTTGCATCAATTACAAGTTTAGGAGTAGCTGTTTCTAAGGGTATATCTACCACGTCTTCGCAATTTGCAAACAATAAAACAAGGATACAGCTATATAGAAATAAAGATATTTTTTTCATGTGGTGTAAATTTATGGGGCGTATATAAATGACTCTTATTCAGGTAAGTTCATTTGTAATCAATACGCGTTGATAGCAATTTTATATTATTTATAATGTATTTACTTTAAAATTTAAAATTATACGATACAGACGGAATCATGCCAAAAATGGATAATCTAACGGCTTCGTTAATTCCAGTGTCTTTATTTTGTCTAAAACTAATAGAGGCAGCATTTTTTCTATTGTATAAGTTATAGATACTAAAAACCCATTCTGCTTGCCATTTTCTATTTACATTTTTTCTAGGTTTTAGCGTAGCAGATACATCCAAACGATGATAAGTAGGTAGTCTGTTTTCATTTCTTAACCCATAACTAGGTACCACTAGGTCCTGGTATACATATTGGGCATTAGGATACGTAACGGGTTGTCCTGATTGAAGAGTAAAATTAGCTCCAAAACTCCATTTTTCATTTAATTTATAGGCTCCTGTAAATACGATATTATGAGGTTTATCATAAGCAGATCGGTACCAGTTTCCATCATTAATTCCTGTTTCTTGGTTGTTTCTTCCAGGAGTTTGCTGTTCAGAACGAGATAACGTATAGGATAACCATCCCGTTAAGTTTCCGCTATTTTTTCGGAGTAAAAGTTCTAAACCATACGAATGCATTTGCCCATTTAAAACAACCTGTTCAATGGCTTCATTGGCTATCAAATCTGCACCATCAATATAATCCATTCTATTCTGTATTTTTTTATAAAATGTTTCAACTTCTAAGGTGTATATGTCATTTTTGAAATTATTAAAATATCCCATGGCTACTTGATCTGCAACTTGTGGTTTAATATAATTATCACTAGGAGTCCAAACATCAAGAGGAGTAGGAGAAGTTGTATTAGAAACCAGCTGTAAGTATTGTACCATACGATTATAGCTTAGTTTTAAGGACTGTTCAGGAGTTAACTCGTATGCCATGGCAAAACGAGGTTCTAAATAATCATGAAAAGCTATTTTTTGAAATGAACCAAAGGTTTTTTGACCAATAGGAGTCGCTTTCCCATAAATTTTTGATTCCGAATCAAAAATTACAGGATTATCATTATCGTAGTAATTAATAGTAGAATTTCCCAAACGATAAAATTGACTATAACGCAACCCGTAGGAAATACCTATTTTTGAACCTATTTTTTGTTCAACATCTAGATAAAGGGCCGGTTCAAAAGCATACTTTTGATCTAACTTCTTATAGGTTATGGGGGATTTTTGATCCGTTGGTTCAATAATTCCAGGATTAAAATCACTATAAATGGCATTTAAACCATAGTTTAGCTTTAATTTGTCTACTATGTAATGTTTGAAATCATATTTGATATTGTAATTTTTGATACCAGAGTTCCAATTAAAGCCCACAAAATCTAACCTCAAACCATAATAATAATCACTATAAATTAAGGATAGATTAGAAAAAAGTTTATCTGAATATAAATGATTCCATCTTAAATTGAGTGTTGTATTGCCGTAAGTATTATAGAAGGTATTGCTAAATTCAAATACATCACGACCAAAATAACTTGATAAATATAGGTTGTTGTTGTTGTTTAGTTTATAATTTAATTTAGCGTTTAAATCATAAAAATAAGCTGCATTTTTATTATCACTTAATTTAAGAAATAGATGAGCATAAGAAGATCTCCCTCCAATCAAAAAAGAACCTCGCTCTTTTACAATAGGACCTTCTGCTAAAAACCGACTTGTAATAAGCCCAATACCACCATTGGCTGAAAAACGATTGCTATTGCCATCTTTTTGATAAATATCTAAAACAGACGAAGCTCTACCACCATATTTTGCGGGAATTCCTCCTTTATACAGTTTTAGATCCTTAATAGCATCCGGATTGAATACCGAAAAGAACCCAAAAACATGTGATGCGTTATATACTGTAGCTTCATCTAATAAAACTAAGTTTTGATCTGCTCCACCGCCTCGAACATTAAAACCCGATTGTCCTTCTCCCGCGTTAGTAACACCAGGTAATGATAAAAGGGATTTGATTATATCTACTTCCCCCAATACCGCTGGAATTTGTTTGATTGTTTGAATGTTTAATTTATGAACACTCATCTCAGGTTTGCGTATATTAGCCTTTTGTTTCGTGTCTGTTATTACAATCTCTTTTAACTGCTTATTTTCTTCTTCTAATCGAAAATTTAATTTAACATCTCCTTTTAGTTCCAGTTTTTGGCGTTCTGTTTTAAAACCAAAAGAACTTACAACTAAAGTATACGTTCCTTCAGGTAAAGTAATAGAAAAGAAACCATATTCATTAGTTGAAGAGGTTATTGAAGTACCCTCAATTTGTAAGTTGGCACCGATTACAGTTTCATTTGTTTTAGATTCAGAAATAATACCACTTAAGGTAAATTTTTGTTGACTAAAAAGAAATGAACTGTATAGAGTAAGAAATAACAGTAATATATTTTTTAAATTCATTGTATGTTTGTTTTTTAATTTTTTAAAGGGTTCGTTTTTTTGAATCTCATAACTTTTAGCTTTGTTAATAACAATTTTTTGAGTTCTTTTATATGAAAAAAATGCTTGTTTTCATTGCCTTTATTCTATTTAATAGACTCTAAAAGCGGTTTGTTTATTGTTTTTGTTGTCTTTAATAGCCTAAAATATCCTCATCTATTTACACTGCAAAAATAGTTTGAAAATTAAGTTATTGGTTACGTGTTTAATAAATAAAAAACATTTTTTTAAATAAAAAAAAACAGAGCTAAATTTACATCAAAAATATAAATATTAAATAAGTAAAATACGGAGTTAATACGATAGTAAGATTACTGATAAAATGTTCTAAGTAGTTTAAAGTCAATTTTTTAAATAAAATAAAAAACAGAAATACAAGTCTATTGTTTTTATTTATAGAATACTTTTTATCATTTATTTCATAAATTACGAATTTATACATGATTAAAAAAATAGTATTACTAATTTTGTCTGCTAAGGCTAATTCCTGATTTACTTTTTTATGAAAAGTGTATTTAATCTAAAATATCAAAATTTATCAATTGACAATAAAATTGTGGCTGGTTTAGATAAACTAGCTACAGTGCATCGTTATTTAATCTGGGAGCAATCTAAAAAATGGGCTTTAAGCCCTATTCAAATACAAATACTTATTTTTATAAAACATCACAATGAAAAATATTCAACGGTTAGTTATTTAGCAAAAGAATTTGGCGTTACCAAACCTACAATAAGTGATGCTGTAAAAACATTAGAGCAAAAAGGACTAATTGAAAAAATACAAGATCCTAATGATTCTAGAAGTTATTGTATGAAGTTGACAGCTAACGGACTTGAAATTGTTTTAAAATCAGAAGACTTTACTCAGCCTTTGCAAGTTTTTTTTGAAAAGCAAGAGATTTCAGATAAAGAAGTGATTTGGGAATTATTATCAAAATTGATTTTTAAATTATCTCAATCAAATATTGTTTCCGTACAACGGATGTGTTTTAGCTGCAAATTTTATTCAGACAAAAAAGATACCCATTTTTGTAATCTTATGCAAACACGTTTAGAAAAAACAGAGATTAGAATGGATTGTCCTGAACATATAAAAGCGTAAGAAAAAAGGACCAATAAAGAATATAGGCTAAAACTCTTTTACAGAATTAAAAGAGTTTTACTCAAAATAAAAGAAGAATCTCATATTGTGCATGAAATTCTTCCTTATGTTTAGAGTAATAAATAATCGGCGGACGATTCGTTTATATTCTGTATTCCAATTTTATTTTTTAGTATAATCTCCCGCTAAACTAGCACCACCACCACAGAAATGCATCAAATCAAAACGTTCATCAAATTTAGAAGTAAATACTTCTGCAATTTTAGTATCATCCTTAAATTGAATGGTCATGGTAGCTTTTAAGTTTTTTTTGATTTTATTTAAATCAAGATCAATCTGGTTATTCACCAACTGACCTTTGCCCTCAAAAGTACATCCCTTAGTTGCTCCAGTAAAAGTGATTTTTACATTGTAAATACTATCATTATCTGCTTTTAATTCTAAAATTTGATTATATCCTTTACCATCAATACTGGTTTGGTACGTTCCGTTTAACATTTTAGAGGTATAGCTTTCTGTTTTTTCAAAAATATATTTTTTGCTTAATTCGCCAGAAACTTCTTTTTTATCAGCATTTAATCTAACCAAGAGGTGATCTGGTTTTATAGCATAGTATTCTTTAGGCGAATTAGGGATTGTAACCTCAATAATATTGTTTTCTTTGCTCCATACCCCATACTCAGTTAATGACGTATCATCACTATCTAAATACAGTGTACTTTTGGCAACATTTCCATTCTTTTTAAACGTAATATTCGTGTATATACCAGGACAATCTGCACATGGTGTCGTGCCGCTATACATTCCTGTGAAATCGGTTTCAGAAGCGGTTTCCGTAGAGTCTAGAACTCCCGTTTCGTTTTTTTTGCAATGAGTTAATAATAAAGCACTAGATGCTAAAAGAATAAATGTGATCTTTTTCATGATTTTATATTGATATGTAATTATCAATAACCAAGAATCTTGCCAAATTTTGTTTTTATTTTAAAAAAGATTTCAGAATAAAAAGGTTGTTGTTTAGTACTGATTTAGGAACAACCTAATATGTCCTAAAATAGCACTAGTAATCACCGCTTCCAAGACGCAAATGCAAAAAGCGTAACTTTTAGCTATAAGGATTGCAATAGGTAAGGCATTAAAAAACAAATGATATTTTTTTGGAGGAGTTTACAAGACGTTTTGTTTTGCATATACTCCCCAAAACTTTGTCAAAATAAGGCATTATGCTTTTTGAGTAATACTATAAAAAGCAGCATGTTACCTGCTTAACAGACAAAATTACAAGTAGAGCTAATACAAAAAAATCCTAAATCAAAAGTAGTACCTAAATATCCCTTTTGTAAAAATGAAAATTTGCATACCCTAGCTTTTTTGACAAAAGAGGTCCACAGGATTGGTATCCTGAGGATAGCCAAAAATCCAATTTCTGTAAAAGTTAATTTTGTGGACAATGTATTTCATGTTCAAAAGCGACAAAAAACACTCATAAATCCTTAAAAATAGATTTCAAAAAAACCGTCAATTACCTATTATATAGACTTATAATCTCTCCATAGTGGACGGCACGTAATCGGTTTTGTTTAGCAAGGATTTCATTGTTGGCTCTTTGATGTCCAACGAAACCTTGGTTGTTATGCGTTCGTTGTTATTCTTCGTCCTCTTCGTCAGTGTAGTTAAATTCTACTTTACTCTGCACTACAATTTCGTCAAGTATATTGTTTAAATATCCTTGTTTTACTGCTTCATTAAATCTTATGTTAAGCATTGGGATATTAATTACCTCCTCAATGCAAGCCATATATTTTTCAACTATTGCTCTTATTGTATACGTTTTATCGGCATTGTCTTGGATTTTCTTTTTCAAAGGATCAACGTCCTCGTCTGATTTGATAACAAAAGTTATTGGATATTTTTGGATTTTGTCAATGTCAAGAAAGTATTTTTTGAAGTCCAATGTTTCTGTTACTTGAAAAAACCTACCTAATGGTTTCATTACAAAATCAATACCTCCATCATTTGCATTGGTTCGTCCTGTTTTGTATAGTTTTAAATTTTCTGTATTAAGTTTGTCCATCTCATAACCCCAAATAATAGTTTGGTCGTGGTAATAAAATTTGAGAATAGAATAACTTACAATTTCAAAAAGTCGTGCATCAACATTTGGTGCAAGTAAACCAATAATAAACTCTTCAACCTTTTCGGGTGTAGTATTTTCAATGTCTTGAAGTGCTTCACATTGTTTTACAAAACGCTGAAAAGCGTCTTGTTTTGTCTTTGTGTATTCATTAATTATTTCAATGATAGTAGTTGCTATATTGAAGTTACCTTTGCCAACTTTTATATTCAACAAATTTTCGTTTATCCAATATCTGTTTGTCGCTTGGTCTCTTAAAATTGGCTTGTATTCAGAAGTCGGAAAATACTTTTCAAACTCTGAATTCATACGATTATTCAAGGCGTGATTTTGCAATTTATTTCCAAAAGGCAACTCTCTTTGTCTTGCAAAAAGGTTATTGAATAAAGCACCATCATATTTTGAATAATCGCCTTTTGTATTAAACCCATTGGTTATATAATCCTCAATAATTACATAAATAGCGTAAAAATTAGCAAAACTACCTCTTGCTTTTGAACCTCTTCCTGTTGAACGAGTTTTCTCGTTTATGTATTGAATGAGTTGGCTTTTATCAAAAATATCATCTGCATTTTTATCAAAGTTTTTTGTGAAATCTCTTTAATATTAGCCGTGAATATATGTTCCATTGGGTTCAAATAAGGTTAAATTTTGTTGTGTTGCAATTTTTTCGGTTTCAAAAGTCCGTATTTCTTTTTCTAATTTTTCGCCTTTGAATTCTTCGGCTAATTGTAATCTTCTCAAACCGATTTTAACATATTCGTCTTGCAACTCGATACCAATGGAATTTCTATTTAATTCTTTTGCTACATAACAAGTTGTAAAAGTTCCCGAAAAAGGGTCTAAAACTAAATCGCCTTCGTTTGAACTTGCTTTTATTATTCTTTCAAGTAACGAAATTGGCTTTTGAGTTGGGTGATTTTCGTACTCGCCCATTCTGTAACGAACTCTTGAAAATTCCCATACATTTCCTGGTACTTTCTCTGAATTATAAACAGTTGGTACAGCCTTTCGATAATCAATAAGTTTTCTTTTTGCTCCTGTTTTTGCTTCTACTAAAATGTCGTTTGTGTTGAAAGTATAATTATTTTTGTCCTTTACGCAAAACAAAATAGGTTCATACATAGAACCATAATATTTTTTAGCTTGAACTCCTGAACTGTCATAAGACCAAACGATTCTTGAAAGTATAGTTAGTTTTTTGCGTAAATGAATGTCAAAATAAGGCATAAATTGAGTGGCTGTCATAACATAAAAACTTCCATTTGGTTTTAGTTTTTGAATACACAAGTCAAGCCATTCATAGCACCATTCTAAATAACTTTCTTCCGTGTCCCATTTTTCAATTTTTCCATTGAAATTTTTCCCAATATTGTAAGGTGGGTCTGCAAAAATCAAGTTCACAGAATTGTCTGGAAGCGTTTTTAATGCTTCCAAAGCGTCTGCATATATTATTTTATGTTTGTCGTTACCTAATATTTCCATTTAGTAAAAAATATTACTACAAATTTACGTCTTTTTTCTGAAATATGTTTAAGTTTCTGTGGTTCGGTACAATGACACCTAACACACAAATATATAAAGTTTTTTATAAAATACTAAATACCATAAATTTGATGTAGTGTATTGTTAATCAATATTTTTTAAATATATTTGTTTTCGTTTTTCGTGTAGATTTTTATGCTGTTTGTTCTGCTCTATTTTTTAAAATTTATATAAAATACGAAATAAAAAAAGGATTAATGGATGTTCGTTTATATCAATTTAGTTTCGGAGAGCATAGAGGTGAAAAAGTAATTTGGATTACTTTTATAAAGGATTTTGTGCTTATCCAACAACTTAGAGAACGGTTTCCTTCTGTAAAATGGAGTAATTCTAATAAAGCATGGTATTTGCCCGACTTGCCCTCGCTTAGACAAGCACTTGAACTTGATGATAATGCCGTGGGTGAGAAATTATTGGGACTAATTGCTCCTGAGAATAAGCAAGCATTTGAAAATTTTATTGATCAACTAAAACTAAAGGCTTATAGCAGCAATACCATCAGGGTATATACTACAGAATTTGCACATTTACTCAGAACTATTAAACATTATCCAGTAAATGAACTTTCGCAAGAAAGATTGAAGGATTATTTTTTGTACTGTATAAAGAAAGAAAAAGTTAAAGAAAATCATTTGAACAGTCGTATAAACGCTGTTAAGTTTTATTTTGAAAAGGTATTACACCGTGAGAAAATGTTTTTTGACATTCCACGTCCTAAAACACCTAAGCTTTTACCTAAAATGCTTACAAAACCTGAGATTAAAAAAATATTTAAACAAACAACAAATCCTAAACATCTTCTTATGTTAAAACTTTCGTATGGTATGGGGTTAAGGGTTTCTGAGATTGTAAATTTAAAGATTTTGCATATCAATTCTGATGATATGCTTGTATTAATTGCTGGTGCAAAAGGTAAAAAGGATAGATATACTAATTTGTCCAAGTCAATTTTATCGCTCTTAAGGAGTTATTGCGAAGAATATAAGCCAAAAGAATATCTTTTTGAAGGGCAGTATGGTAGTGCTTATTGCGTGAGAAGTGTACAATTGATTTTTAAGAATGCTATCAAAAAGGCAAACATAAACAAATCTATTGGTATTCATGGCTTAAGACATAGTTACGCGACCCAGCTTATTGAAAACGGTGCAGATATTAGGTTTTTGCAAAAGTTATTGTGACATAGTACCATTAAAACTACTCAAATTTATACAAATATTATAGATGTTTCTAAGACTAAAATTAAAAGTCCTCTGGATTTGTTATAGTTAAACATTGTAACTAAAAAACAGCGATTTTAGCTATAAAGATCTAATTTTTGTGTCCTTTATTGGCGGGATATCAAGAAATGTATGCTTTTTTAGATTCAAAGTTATCTTATCTGTATTTTTTTAATGTGTAATTTGAGTTTAAGGTAATACAAGCAATAATAGAGGATTAGGGGGACTTTAATAAAAAAGGAGAAATATTATATTAACGAGTATAATATTTCTCCTTATGTTAGAAATCAATAAAATTTGATTCTTAATGTTAGCTTAATTTAGCTAAAATGCTATTAAAAGTATCACTTGGACGCATGGCCTTGTCGGTCAATTCGAACGAAGGTAAATAGTACCCTTTAATTTCTTGTGCTTTTCCTTGCGCAGCAATTAACTCAGCGTCAATTTTAGCTTCATTAGTGGTCATTTCCTCAGCGATAGGCGCAAAAGTAGCTTGCAAATCGGTATCTTTTGTTTGTTTTGCTAATGCCTGTGCCCAGTATGAAGCTAAATAGAAGTGAGACCCTCTGTTGTCAATTTCACCCACTTTACGTGCTGGTGATTTGTCATTTGCTAAGAATAAAGCGTTGGCTTCATCTAAAGTGTCTGCTAAAACTTGTGCTTTAGTATTGTTTTGTGTTTGTGCTAAATGCTCTAAAGAAGCTTGTAATGCTAAAAATTCACCTAAAGAATCCCAACGCAAATACCCTTCTTCTACAAATTGCTCCACGTGTTTAGGCGCTGAACCTCCTGCACCTGTTTCAAATAAACCACCACCATTCATTAATGGAACGATAGATAACATTTTAGCAGAAGTTCCTAATTCTAAAATAGGGAATAAATCGGTTAAATAGTCACGTAATACGTTACCAGAAACTGAAATGGTATCTTTACCTTCACGGATTCTTCTTAGTGTTTCAGTCATGGCATCTTTTACATCCATAATACGAATGTCAAGACCAGTAGTATCGTGATTTTGTAAATAGTTCTCAACTTTTTGAATCATTTGACTATCGTGTGCACGCCCTTTATCCAACCAGAAAATAGCAGGAGTGTCAGATAAACGCGCTCTAGTAACCGCTAATTTAACCCAGTCTTGAATAGGCGCATCTTTTGTTTGACACATTCTGAAAATGTCACCAGTTTCAACTGTTTGAGTTAATAAAACCGTTCCGTTTTCATCTTCTACATTTACAGTTCCGTTAGCATCGATTTGGAAAGTTTTGTCGTGCGAACCGTATTCTTCTGCTTTTTGAGCCATTAAACCTACGTTAGGAACTGTTCCCATTGTTTTAGGATCTAAAGCACCGTTAGCAATCATATCATCTACCACCGCTTGGTAAAAACCAGCATAAGTACGGTCTGGGATAATACAAACTGTATCTTCTTCTTTTCCTTCCTTGTTCCACATTTTACCACCACTACGCGCTAATGCTGCCATAGAAGCATCTACAATAACATCAGAAGAAACGTGGAAATTCGTAATCCCTTTGTCTGAATTTACCATAGCCACACGAGGACCATTTGCTAAAGCCGTATCTAAAGCCGATTTGATTTCAGCTTCTTGCGCGTGACCTGCAATTTTAGCGTATAAATCTTGTAAACCATTGTTAGGGTTAATATCTAACGATTTAAAAGTAGTAGCATAGGTCGTAAATACATCAGCAAAGAAAGTTTCTACAATAGCTCCAAAAATAATTGGGTCAGACACTTTCATCATCGTCGCTTTTAAGTGCGCTGATAACAATACGTTTTTCTCTTTCGCTTCTGCGATAGCTTCCTTAACAAAAGCTTTTAAAGCTGAAAGATTCATAACCGAAGAGTCGATAACTTCTCCTGCTTTTAAAGGTGAAAAATCCTTTAAAACTTTTGAAGAACCATCAGCACCATTGAAAACAATACGGAATTTACCGTCGTTAGCTACCGTAGTAGAAGTTTCAGTACCATAAAAATCGCCAGTATTCATGTGTGCTACCGAAGTTTTGCTATCGGATGCCCAAACGCCCATACGGTGCGGATTCGCTTTTGCGTAGTTTTTAACCGCTTTAGGAGCACGTCGGTCCGAGTTTCCTTCACGTAAAACAGGGTTAACCGCAGAACCTAATACTTTAGCATATTTAGCTTTGATGTTTTTTTCTTCTTCGGTTTGTGGTTCTTCTGGGTAATTAGGAACCGCAAAACCATGGGCTTGTAACTCGTTAATTGCTTCTTTTAATTGAACGATAGAAGCGGAGATATTAGGTAATTTGATGATGTTAGCTTCAGGCGTAGTGGCTAGTTGCCCTAGTTCGGTAAGTGCATCAGCCACACGTTGTTCTTCGTTTAAAAACTCAGGAAAGTTCGCTAAAATACGACTTGCCAACGAGATATCACGAATTTGGATATCAATGTTAGCGGGTTGAGTAAACGCTTGTACTATAGGTAAAAACGAATGCGTAGCCAGCATGGGAGCTTCATCCGTTAGAGTGTAATGAATCGTTGATTTGTTTGACATTATATGGTATGTTTTATTTTCGAACACAAATATAAGAAAATCAGCCCGAAATCTTTTTTGAAATTAGGGACTGTCTTTCATTTTTATGAAATTGAAAATTAAGAGCGGGGGAAAATGGGATTTTAGGAATTTAGCGGTTAGGGTTTTGAGAGATGTTCTTTTTGCAGTAGTAATTTATTTATTGAAAAACAGATTGTTTAGGAGAATTAGTGAAAAGTATTTTTTCTTTCAAAGCAGAAGTTTCTTAGAGGATGATTTTTTTTCTCACAACGCTGTGTGGGTTTTTATTTTTTTAAAAAAAACTCAAGGGTTTTATGAAGGAGAGGTCTTAATGAGTTATTGAAATAAAGAAGAGTTATTGAGTTTTTATGCCAAGGTTGGTGGGAGAGGTCCTCCTTGTTCTTATTGGGGGTAGGGTGGTCTATTACAGATTAGTTGTTTACCCTTCTTGTTTGTATGTTTTTATCTGTTCATTTTTTGTCTGTTTTGTTGGTTTGATATCACTTTTATATTTTTGATTGGTTTTGTGCGTTTTCCATAAATACAAATGTGCTATCAAATACATTGGCTAGATTCTTGTCATTCGTTGCGATTCGATTTTGTTAATGTTTTGAATAGTTATACAATTATCAGTTACTAAATTTTCAAGATGTCCACGGTTTAGTAATGTTATGTCGTTAGACTTTGCTAATAATGTTGCTGATGAACTGTAATCATTATTCGTTATTGTTAGCAGTTGGAATTGTTCTTTAAATCTGTCTTCGTAATATTTTTTTGCTGTACAAATTTCTTGTATAGCATCATTTCCAACTAATGATTTTGTCTGTTTAGCTTGAATAAGATAATTTTCTCCATTTTTTAAAACTACAACATCAACTCCTTTGTCATTGGAATACGGAGTTAGATAAACTTCAAAACCTTGTTTATTATATAATGCTCCAATTGTTGCTTCAAACAAGTTGGGGGTCAAACGGTCTATGTCTGTAAGAGTTTGAATCTTCGGTTTACTTTCGGTTTTTATTCCAAAAATATTTCCAAATAGTTCATCAGGTGTGATTTCTGCTTGTTCTGTTGGGAATAATGTACTACTTGCTAATGCTTTTTTATTGTTCAATAATATATCAAGAATTTCATCAAAAGATTTCAACCTGCTTCCCCCCTCATCTTTCATATCATCTGGGAAAACAGCCATTGGATAATATACAAATACATCTTTCTGCTGTCCAATCCGATACGCTCTATCAGTTGCTTGTTCTTCTTTTGCAGGATTCCAATGTCGTGTGTAATGAACGATATGATTGGCTTTTGTTACATTCAAGCCAACACCTGCTGCAATGGGCGACATAATGATTACATTGAATCCTTCTTCTTCTTGAAAACGGTCAATGGTTTGTTGTCGGCTTAGTTTGGATTTTCCTTCAAGTTGTTTTGTTGTAGGTGTATCTCCGTTTATTATGCTTGTGAAAATTCCAAAAGCATCGTAAACAACTTTCTGCAACATCTTTTGAGTTTCTCGTCTGTCAGCAAATAAAATTACTTTTTCATTTTTAGATTTTATATTTGCTAAAATCCCAATGGTAGTTTGCAGTTTAGACGAACTGTTTATAAGTTCATCGCTCGAAAACTTCAATATTTGACTTTCCAATAAATAAGGATGGTCTGAAATGTCTCTAACTGCCCAAAGTGATTTTAATTTTTGATTTCTTCTTTCTACCCCTTCCAATTCTGAATCATTTGCCATTTCAATTTCCTGCTTGTATCGTTCTAATTGAACGGACGGCATAACCTTTTTTATTCTTGATTTTTCGTTGTCGTGTTTGTTGGGTAAATCAACAACATCTTTCTTGTATCTTCTTAATATAAAGTCACCTATACTATTTCGAAGTTGTTCCGTTAATGCTTTTATATCTGTATTCTCATTACTCAAAGGTTTTTGGTATTCTTTCGCAAAATCTTTTGCGTTGCCTAAAAGTCCCGGAACTGCAAAATCCATTAAGCACCAAATATCAACCAAGGTGTTTTCTACTGGCGTTCCTGTCATTGCAATCTTAAAATCGGCTTTTAATGCTTTACATGCATTTGTTATAAGTGTTCCTGGCGTTTTTATTTTTTGTGCTTCGTCTAATGCAATAATGGCAAAATCAACCAAACCTAAACTGATTTGGTACGATCTCAGTGTTTCATAATTAGTTAAAATAATTTGTTTGAATTGTAGCCGTTTTGCATCTTGTTGGTTTTGAATTGGGTTATTTTCTTTTGTTAACGATACGCCGCCATACAGTTTACACAATGGTAAATTCTGTGGACTAAAAAACTTTTGATACTCATTCTCCCAATTTTCAAGTAAGCTGACTGGTGCTACAATCAAATAAGGTTTATTGTCATCATAATTTTGGCAATGCCATTCAATGAGATATAGTAGTTGTAATGTTTTCCCCAATCCCATATCATCAGCGAGTAAACCTCCGGGCTGCTTTTCTTTTATTAATGTTTGAAGCCAAGCAACACCACCCATTTGATGTTTTTTTAATTCCAAACCATCCGACAAATTATTAATAGCTGAGTATTTAAGATTGAATTTATTAAAAAGCTCTCCGCTTTGGATAAACTCAGTTAGTTCTGCATTTTCTTTGATAATCAGAACTTCGTGGTCGGTTTTCTTCTCTTGTTTTATTGGTCTGTTTGGATTTTCAAATTGCTGTTCTGCAGTCTTGATAAATTTTTCAGCATCTTCTATTCGAATTTCAGCGTTTTCCCATTCAACGGTTTGCTTTTTTTCTTTTATAGCTTTTTCCTTTTGCTCAATAAAGTCATTTAGTTTTTCAGGTGTTTTGAAATAAATTTTCTTTTCTCCGTGAACTTTATCTTTTAGTACAATGCCCGGAATCCATTGTGATTTATATGGACTTGCAAAAGGGTAGAACTTTGGACTATAAACGCCAATTTCTTTTACTCTTTCGCTGTAAAAAACAGTAAAGTCAATTACATCATCATCAAAAAACAATTCGGGATGTTCAATAATTTTTTGAATGTCGTTAAGGTCTGAAACTTTTCTATTCGCTTTTACTTTTTGAAGTTCATTCTTTTGATTTTCAGAAATCACAACTCTCGTTGTTTCGCCATTATTTCCCGATACTGGATAAACATCCCGAATCATGGGCAATTTATCAAACGTATTTGTAAAACCTATTGCATTGTCAATTTCTAACGTAGGTAAAATTTCAAGAACTCCGTTATTGAAATCAATGTCTAATTTTATTTTTTCAGGAATAAACAGCTCTTGATTGTTAAGAAAATGCTCTAATGTTGTACCACTTTCTTTTGATAACGATTTTAGTTCCGAAAGCTTTTTCAGATTGGTTACATTTCCTTTTTCGCTTTCTGATAAACTATTAAATTCATCAATTGCTTGGCAGAGTGAAAATTGGTTTTCTGATAGTAAATATTCGTTTTCTTCAACTTTTATAATTGCTCCGTTACGGTTAGTTTTTAATCTTGTGCCGTTAGGTGCAAAATCATAAAATCCATATTTGAATTTAAAAGAATTGTGAGTTAAAGTTCCGTTTGATTCTACAAAAATCTCATACGGATAACCGTTTGGCAAATCCAATATTTGCTTATCTATATCGTTTAACCTTAAAAGATTAATACTTTCAATTTCACAAGTGTTGTCCGTATAATCTGCTAAACCATTGTCGTGTAATTCCGTAAGAATTGCAAGTTGTGATAAAAATTCTGTTTGTAATTTTTCCCATCCTGAAACAGGAACTTGGCTTCCTGATTCGTTTAGGAAGTAAAAAGAAAACTTACTGTCGTCTTGTAAATATTTTAAGATCATTCGAATACTTTTTTGTTCATCCAGCTATTAAATCTTGTTTCCCAAATTTGATTACCATCTCTGTGCGTCAATCTCCCTTCATCGTTAAAGTAATCGTAGTAATTATCACTGTGAACTGCCATTGGCATTGAACCATTACGCAAATCGTCTACACTATTTAGTTGGTAGTTTAGACTTGGTCTTAACGAGCTGTTGATTTTATAAGCATAGAAGGCGTAGCCTTCGTTGCTAAATTCAATCAACATATAATCGCCAATGTACAATATGAATGCAGAAACATCTCTTTTGCTGGAAACTGTTTCAAATCTTGCATCTACATATTCGGCAATCCTTTCATCTCGTTTTAGAAGATTCTTTGTGTGAAGCGGACCGTAAACTTTGAAAGATGAAATTTTAGAAGCAAAACGAAGCCAAAACTTTTTGCGTCTTTCGTTGTTGATACAGACATTGAAAAACACATTAATAAACTGTTGTGTAATCCATTCATTGAGAATATTTCTCGCTTCAATAATTTCTCTTCGCTCCATTTCTGTCGCATTGTCAAACGCAGTCCAATTGGAAACATTGCTTGGGTCGCCTATTTGAGTAAAGGCAATCTTTTTTATGCTGTCTTGTAGGTTAGAAAATTCAGGCTTATTGGCTTGAATAATTATTTTGCTGATTAATCTTTTGCTTGTAGTTGAACTATTATGTTTAATTAAGACTTGATTCAAATTATCAATTTCATTTGATATATTATTTTTGTTTCTTTCGTAATAAGTTACAATAACTTTAGAGAAGTAGGCATAATCAAACCACGATTCAGGAACACCTAGTATTTTTGTAGCTTCTTGAATTGGCTTATTAAGTTTTGCTACAGTGTCCCCTAAAATCAAATCTCCATTTTTTGTGTTGAAAAATCTTTTGTTGTTTTTGAATGAAGCTAATGCACTTCGATTTCCTGAATAATTTTCTAATTTTTGACTGATAAAATGCTCTAATTGTTCTAATGATTTCGGATATTTTGTTTCCCAATTCTTCAAAAAGCAATCTATCAAACCAACTAAAAATGAATCACGCCAGTTTGATTCTAATAAAGTCAAAGCATATTTCAACTCATTTTCATTGCTGAAAATGGAAGTTAAATTTTGTTCTGAATAATTTAAGGAATAAGTAAGCGTTCTTAATTCTCTCCGTTCAAAACTTTTATCTTTACTAATGATAGATTTTTTGAATTTTCTAAAAACTTGTGGAATAAGATTGTTTGCTGAAAACGAAAAAGAATTTACCCCAACTTCTTGTGTAATTTTTTGAAGTTTGTCAATTCTATGTTCATTCAAAGATGTAAGTGTAATTGGAATAATCTTTTGTGCCGAGTGCTGAAATGTAGTCGGTGAAAAATGAAATTGTAATATGTCTTGCGTTGTCGGCATATTAGTTTCTTCGTCCGTTTAATTTACTAAGCTGTTCGGTTAGTTCTTCCAAAATATCTTCTTGTTTTGATGAAGCCCCTGCAAGTGATTCCGCTGTCTTGGTCAAAGCATCGGTGTATTTGCCCAAATAAGTTTCAAGGCTTCCTCCAACAGTAGCTTGATAATCTTTCAATCCAGTTGTTATTTTTCCAAAAATGTCTTGCAATCCTTTTTCTATAATTTCAAATTTCTGTGCGTAATCGGCAGAAACAGCTTTTGCTATTTCTAAAGATTTTTGAATTTCTGTAATTGTGTTGGAATTATTTTGTAAGAACTGGTTTGAGTGTTTTGAAAATTCATTTTGCGATTCCCCAAATTTGCTTGATGATGTGTTTATTTCCTGCGAAACATTTCTGAAAGTTGAAATAACCTTTTCCAATTCTGATTGAGCTTGATTAAGTTTTGAAATGCTACCGTTTACTTCTGTTGAAAGTCCGTTCATTTTTTCAATACTTGTATTGAAAGCACTCAAAAGATTTTCAGAAACTTGTAGGTTTTTAGATTGTTCGGTTAACAGTGTTTGTTGTCCAGTTTGTAACCCTCCGACTTGTTCTCTCAATATCTTACTCATATCTTCAACCTGCATTTTCATTTGGTTGGTAGATTCTTCGGATTGAGAAAGTGTTTGTTTAGAAATTTGCTGAACCACTTCTTGTAAACCTCTGAAATTTTCATTGAGGTTATCGGTCATATTTTGCAATTTCAAAGGGAAGTCTGTTAATGAACCACCTGCTTGACTAAGTAATCCTGCCAATCGTTCCATTTCATTTTTGGTGTCGCCACTCATTGAAGTTTTAAATTCTTCAATCATTTTACCCATTGATTCCTGCAATTCTTTTACAATATTTTGGGTCATATCGGTTGCAGGGTCTTTGAGTTTGTTGCCTAAACTCTCAATTTCGGCTTTCACTAATTTTAATTCAGCTACCACACCCTCTGTTGGATTATTCAAAATTTGTTCAAATCCCGCTGAAATTGTAAGTGCTAAATCAGATGAAAAAGTTTGCAAAGCATTTGATTGCTTTTGGGATTCTTTGTAAATATCTCGGAAAACATTGCCTGGTTTAATAGTGTTTCCATTTTCATCACTCGAAACAAAATCGTTTCTCAATTCTTTAATTGCGTTAATTAGATTGTTGATTGCTTGTGTTTCTTCGCTTAAAACACCTTCTTCTAATTTTTTCTTTTTTATGGTTGTCCAAAATGAGAATCCAACCAATAAAGCAACTCCAAATATCGAAACAAGAAATGCGGTCTTTAACCCATTCATCAATTCTGGAATACTTTTTTCAATATTGTTGCTGTCAAAATTCCACAAACCGATTGCGATACCTAAAAATGTAAATAGTATCCCAAGCGTAGGGAATAGATGAGGTATAAAATCAAACAAATGTTCATTGTTGTTTTCTTTTGTTCGCTTATTAATATAGTTAGCTGCCCAAATGGCAACCATGAGGATTACTCCAATTCCAAATATTATTTCAAAACTCATTATTTATTTATGTTTTTAAGTGCTTCGTTTATGATTGCTTCACTTGTGGTTACTATTCTAAATTCTACTCTTCTTGACTTATCGTTGTCGATTGGCTGTTTACTGTCGAAGGAAATTTTATAATCTTTATCAACTGTACGACCATAAGAAAGTCCATTAGCTGTAAGCCAAAATTGCAATCTTTCTTTTTCGGTCTGCTGTAAGTTGATAAAACAGTTTTGGGAACGTAAAAAAGCTAAAACATTTCTTCCTCTGTCTTGCGAAAGTTTCATATTGTCAATGTAAGGATCGCCAGAAAGTCCGATTGGTTTTGTATCTGTATGACCTTCAATTCTGATTTCAGCAATCTTGTCTTTGTATTTTTTCTGCAATACAACTGATAAATATTTTGGAAGGAAATCCGTTAAGATAGTTTGAAAATGTGGTGTAATGTCAGATTTTCCAGTCTGAAATAATACTTGAGGATTAGTAAACTTAATTGATAAATCATTATCAAGCTTTAAGTCCCATTTCGCAAAATCGGCTTTAAATGCTTGATTTAATTCATTATATAATACAACTTTTGATTCTTCGTAATCCTTGAATATTTGGTTTTGTTCTTTTTGTCGTTTTTCTACCAATGCCATATAAGAAATTGACATAAATAGAAAAATTATCATTAAAACCGTCATAAGGTCGGCTAAGGGAATCCAATGACTTTCTTTCTTTGTTCCTGACATTTATCTTTCTCTACTAATTTCGGTTGTTAAATAGTTGTTGTGCGGGTTGGGGCATAAGAAAATGAGCTGTAAAGTGTTGGCTTTGTTTGTTGGGTTGTCTGGTCATTTTTTATCTGTTTAATTTAACACTTTTTCTGGTTTAGGGTGACATCTAACTCACAAATACACGCAACTATATATTTCTTTTGCGCATCTTGTGTTCAACCCGAGCTTCTTCAGAAGTTCCGTAGCTTTTAGTTTGTTTACCGCTAAACTATAAAAATAAATAATACCTCGCTTACGGGAAACCGTAAAAATGATGTTTTTGCATTTTCGTTAGAATCGTGTTTTAGACACTTCGTGTCTCAGCGTGACCTACTGTTGTGTATAAGGTTCAAAAGTTTGTTAAATGGTGGTTGGTTTTGAAAATCTGTGTTACTAGGTTTTTTTTTGCTTCAGATTTATCTGAGAGTCATTCGTACGCATTCGTGAAATTAGTGTTATCACATGGTTCATCTGTGAGATCAGTGATAATTTGTGTTATTATAGTTCATCTTTGACAACGGTGTTTATCTCTGTGTTGTCCTAAAAATAGAAAAGCCCCGAAATCCGGAGCTTTTCTATGGGTTAAAGAAAGATTATTTACGGCTTTCTTTGATTTTAGCTTTCTTACCAGTAAGGTTTCTGAAGTAGAAGATACGAGCTCTACGAACTTTACCTTTTTGGTTAACTTCGATTTTTTGTAACGCTGGCATGTTGATAGGGAAGATACGCTCAACACCTACAGCACCTGACATTTTACGGATTGTAAAAGTTTCAGTTGCACCAGTACCTCTTCTTTGGATTACTACTCCTTTGAAGAACTGAGTTCTTGTTTTTTCACCCTCTTTAATTTCATAGTACACAGTGATAGTATCCCCCGCTTTGAATGAAGGAAAATCATTTTTTGCAACTAATTCGTTGTTTACGAAATCTAATAAACTTGACATTTTTATAAAAATTATTAAGTTAAAACCTGAGCAACATGCACGATTCTCGCCAGAGGTTGATCAAACTAAGCCGCAAAGATAATTATTCCGTTTTAAAAAGACAATTCAATTTGTGTAGAATTTATTTTAGTATCTCTTGTTTTATAAGTATGGCAGTGTTTTTTGAATTTAACCCAGATTACGCATTAGAAATTTATTACAGATAAAAACGACTTTGAAATTAAAAAACCACTTCATTTTTTGTTCTCAAGGTGATAAAACTACAGTTTTGGTAAAAAAAGCTGTTTATTCTTAACTTCTTTGTCTTTTTCATCTTGATCCGAAAGGCTAACGCATAATTTGGGTTTAAATAGATATAAAATAATTGATTTGAGAAGTTTTTTAGTGTATTTTATTTTTGACAACAAGTTTAAATTTAAGTTTTTTCCTATGTTTTATTTGTTTTTTTATGGTAACTGGTTGTTTTCTAGTGTTTTATTTTTTTATTTGTGTGTTTGTGTATTTAAACAGTAATTTTGCCGAGTATTAAAAACAATTACAATATGTATAGAAAATTACTTAAAACATTATTTTTTTTCTTTGTTTCGTCTTATTCTTTTGGTCAAGTAGGGATTGGAACAGACCAACCTAGAGGAGCATTAGAAATAAACTCTTCAACAAATGGTTTTGTTCCTCCTCAAGTAGCTCTAACATCTTCAAATGCGTCAGCTCCAGTAGTAAATCCACAAGGAGGAGGAGCACCCGTAACGGGAACCATTGTGTACAATACAGCTACGGCAGGAACAGCACCTAATAATGTGGTGCCTGGATTTTATTATTGGAACGGTTCAAGTTGGTTGTTATTAACAAGCCAAGCTAGTTCAGGGGCCTCGCAATGGGCCTTAACAGGAAATATGGGGACTTCTGCCTCAACTAACTTTGTAGGAACTACAGATGCGGCTGATTTTGTAACTCGTACGAATAATACGGAAAGAATGAGGTTGTTAAGTAACGGGAATTTAGGTATCGGAACGGCTTCTCCTACAGCTAAACTTGATGTAGCAGCTGGAGTTACGGGGAGGCAAACGCTTGTAAATGCAACAGGAAATATTAATGATTTTCTTCAATTTAATGTTCAAAATACAAGTTCAGGGCTTCAAGCCCAAAGCGGATATTCAGCCACAGCTAATAACGGGACTGCTACTTCTGGTTTTGCTTGGATGGGAATTAATAATTCAGGGTTTAACTTTCCCACAGCGTATAATATAGGAGGAGCAAATGATGTGTCTTATGTAGGAAGCGGACAAGATATGCACATTGCTAATGCAAATAATACAAAATCAATAATCTTTTCTACAGGAACTGCCTTGACTCCTTTTTTTAATGAAAGAATGAGGATTACTAATGCAGGAAATGTTGGAATAGGAACTACTAATCCTACAACAAAATTACACATTAACAGTACAGGTTCTCCCGCATTAAGAATTGTAGACGGTAGTGAAGGGAGTGGTAAAATGTTAGTTTCCGATGCAAATGGAAATGCTACTTGGCAATCGAGTAATTTACCCTTAATTTCTGCTTTTCAGGGGATGATAATACCTATATGTGCTAATGTGTCGGTAAATTCAACGGGTTCTTTTGTAACAACCATAAGTGGTGTAAATACCACAGTAACTTGGACCGTATTATCAAAACAAACCTCTAATGCGAGTTTTCCAATAAGTGCAGAAAGATTACAGGTTAGATATAATTTTTCACCACAATTACCATTCAACCCTAAAGGAATCATATTTAATGCCCTTAATAATAGTGGATATCCTGATACCTTTTCTTTAAATTATGCGGCAAAATCGCAATCTTCTATTACCGTTAATATTACTAGGAATGATACGCTTGGGAATGGAACAGTATCTTGCTGGGCAGGGCAATTCTATTTTGATGTTATGGTTATGAATTAAAGAAAAGGGAATAGGTTTTTTAGATCTATTTAAAGTAGTTTTTTTATTTAAATATTTTAGAATAAGAAAAGAAAACAAAATAGGGCGAAAATAGAGAAGTATCCCTAAAATAATTTTTATAGAATGGAGCCGTAGTTAGGTCTTTTTAGTTGTGCTTTTAGATACGAAATGTAAATAAATTTAGGGAATATTAGATGTTGTAGAAAATTTGTATATTTCGCAAACTTTAAAAGGTATTTTTAATAAAATATTAAAACGATAAGTATATGGGTACGAGATTACTTAAAACATTATTTTTTTTCTTTGTTTCGTCTTATTCTTTTGGTCAAGTAGGGATTGGAACAGATCAGCCTAGGGGGGCGTTAGAGATAAACTCTTCAACAAATGGTTTTGTTCCTCCTCAAGTAGCTCTAACATCTTCAAATGCGTCAGCTCCAGTAGTAAATCCACAAGGAGGAGGAGCACCCGTAACGGGAACCATTGTGTACAATACAGCTACGGCAGGAACAGCACCTAATAATGTGGTTCCTGGATTTTATTATTGGAACGGTTCAAGTTGGTTGTTATTAACAAGCCAAGCTAGTTCAGGTCCTTCACAATGGGCCTTAACAGGAAATACGGGGACTTCTGCCTCAACTAATTTTGTAGGAACTACAGATGCGGCTGATTTTGTAACTCGTACGAATAATACGGAAAGAATGAGGTTGTTAAGTAACGGGAATTTAGGTATCGGAACGGCATCTCCTGCGAGCAAACTTGATGTAGCGGCTGGAACGACAGGGGTTCAAACGGTTGTAAATGCAACAGGAAATATTAATGATTTTTTTCAATTTAATGTTCAAAATACAAGTTCAGGGCTTCAAGCTCAAAGCGGGTATTCAGCTACAGCTAATAACGGGACTGCTACTTCTGGTTTTGCTTGGATGGGAATTAATAATTCAGGGTTTAACTTTCCCACAGCGTATAATATAGGAGGAGCAAATGATGTGTCTTATGTAGGAAGCGGACAAGATATGCACATTGCTAATGCAAATAATACAAAATCAATAATCTTTTCTACAGGAACTGCCTTGACTCCTTTTTTTAATGAAAGAATGAGAATTACTAATGCAGGAAATGTTGGAATAGGAACTAGTACTCCTTCAAGAAGAGTAGAAATTAATTCAGGTGTTTTAGGAACCCCTCCAATTCGTTTAACACAACAAAGGGCTAACGTTGCCGCAACATCTACAACGGGAGATGGAACTAAGAATTTAGTGGTAGACAATAATGGTGATTTGGTAACAAAGATAAACGAAAAAAGATATATGCCTAATAGCTGTTCTTGTACAGGAGCGTTTCCGTATACATTACCTGCTGATTTAACTACTTATGAAGAGTATGATGGTAATTGGTCGGGTAATCTTCAAACGAATACTACTTTAGCAGATTTTATACTTCCGACAGCTGCTAATGCTATTGCGGCAGGACATAAATACGGTGATGTGGTAGTAATTCATAGAGGGTCATCTTATAATGTAGTTATGGGGACTACTAATACAAATCTTACAGGAGTAATTAGTTTACCAGCAAATACTTCTGTGGGCTTTGCGTTAGGATTGGATAAATGGTATAGAGTTTTTTAAAGTAAATTCTTTCGGGATTTTAGGATAAATAGTTCTTTGTTTAATGAACTATTATTTTAGAGTGATTTCTTATGATTCTTCGATAAAGAGATTCAAAAGGAATCACTTTTTTTTAAGAAGAAAATATTTTACCGAGATTGAATCCGTATTACATACACATTAGAAATTTATTATAAATAAAAATGATTCTATTTTCTTTAATTTATTAAAATTACATTTATAAGAAAATATATCTATATTTTTATCTTATTTGAGCTGTTCGTTTTCATCGGAAAACTCAATACAATAAGGGGTAAATATTAAAAAAAGAAGTATTAATGTCAAGAATAACATTAGAAAATAAAAAAGTACTTATTACCGGAGGAGCTTCGGGAATAGGAAAAATAATGGTTCGGAAAGCCTTAGAACGAGGTGTATCAGAAATAATTATTTGGGATATAGATAAAGAAGGCTTAGAAAAATTAAAAAAAGATTTTGCTATTTTCGAATCAAAAATAAAGATTTATACTGTTGATCTATCAAATATAGAAGAGATAGTAACATTGGCGAATCAAATAAAAAAAGAAATAGGGGTAATAGATATTTTAATAAATAATGCCGGAATTGTAGTTGGGAAACACTTTTTAGATCATACAACTAGTGAAATATCTCGTACGCTGTTGATTAATGCTGAGGCTCTGATGCAGACAACACGGGTGTTTTTACCAGGTATGTTAGCTCAAAATTATGGTGCTATTTGTAATATTGCTTCATCGGCTGGATTGGTATCCAGTCCTAAAATGTCAGTTTATGTAGCTTCTAAATGGGCAGTTGTGGGGTGGAGTGATAGTCTTAGGTTAGAGTTGCTAGAACAAACAAAAGACGTTTCTGTAACCACTATTATGCCGTATTATATTAATACAGGTATGTTTGATGGAGTTCAGTCAAAAGTATTGCCCATATTAGAACCCGAAAAAACAGCCGAAAAAATTATTTGCGCTATAGAAAAAAGAACTCGAATCTTAGCAATGCCTTTACCATACTGGTTTATTCGTTTAGCACAAGGGATATTTCCCTTATCTGTTTATGAGTGGATTATGGATAATGTATTGGGTATTTATGATGCGATGAATGATTTTAAAGGACGTAAATAAAAAGTGGGGCTTTGTGAAACTTATTTTTTTGGTTTCACAAAGCCTATTATAAATTATCTAAAAGATCAGGTCTTCTGTTTTTAGTGTGTTCGTATGCTTTTTCTTCACGCCATTTGTCAATATTGGCTTGGTGTCCACTAAGTAAGACATCAGGTACTTTCATTCCTTTGTATTCGGCAGGGCGTGTATAGATGGGGGGAGAAAGTAGATTGTCTTGGAAGCTGTCAGTGAGTGCTGAAGTTTCATCACTTAAAACACCTGGTATTAGACGTATAAGGGCATCGCACAAAACAATAGCTCCAATTTCGCCGCCACTCAAAACATAATCTCCTATAGATATTTCTTTTGTAATATGTAAATCGCGTATTCTTTGATCGACTCCTTTGTAGTGTCCACAAAGAATGATAATATTTTTATACATAGACATTTTGTTGGCTAATGGCTGACGTAATGTTTCACCATCAGGAGTCATGTAAATAACTTCATCATAAGTACGCTCTTCTTTTAGTTTAGAAATACACTTATCAATAGGTTCTATCATCATAACCATACCAGCACCGCCTCCAAATTGATAATCGTCTACGCTACGACGTTTATCAGAGGTGTAATCTCTTAAATTATGAAAATGAACTTCTACTAATCCCTTTTGGATCGCTCTTTTCATAATAGAACCTTCAAAAGGGCTTTGCATGAGCTCGGGTAAAACGGTTATGATATCAATACGCATTTTTTAAGTCAAAAAGTTAAAAGCTGCAAAGTTACAAACTTTCTGTTAACTTTAAATAATTGTTGCTTCTTGAATTATACACCAAACTGTCTTAGATGGTGATCTAAGTGATTCCATTGGAGTTTGTTCCAGTCTTCACTTGTTAATTTGCCCCAAAAAGGATGAAAGGCGAGTTTGATAACTTCGGTTCCGTTTTGAAAATTTCGTGTTTTTTCAATTAATTCTGATTTTACTTTTTCAAAATCATATTTTTCTTTAAAAATAAATTGAGGCGCGGTAGGACTATTGTGTTTAAACTTGTTATTTAGGACTTTATTTTTCATTAATTTGCCTAATAAACTCATTAAAAAAGGGATTTTTAAAACTAAATCACCTGTAGCAACATCTATTGGAGCAATACAGTGTTTCATCATCTGATCTACGGTCATTTTCCCCCATAAGGGTTGCGTTTCGGGTGTTAGTTTTGCAATACGATTTATTAATTCTTCATTGTCTGAAGGAATAAATATATTTTTCATTGGATGTTGTATTTTTATAATGTTTGTATAGAGTTTTGTCTTAAGTTCTATTTTTTACTAGCTGTTAGACTGAATATCATAGGGATTTTATTTTTTAAATGTTTAATTCTAAACTTCCCTTTTTCAAATTCTTCTGTTTGATTAAAACAATTATAAGGAGAATAATCGTATTCCTCAAAAGAATTAATCTGGAGGCCATTTTTAATTAACGCGTTTAATACTTCTGACGTTGGATGATTCCACGATATTGTTTTTGTCTTTATATCAGAATCTCGATCGCCATAAGTTCCTTTCTCCTCTTCTATTATGGTTTCTATATTGAAATAATTATAGGATATTTTTTTAAAATCATTATCAAACATCCAAACAACAGGATGGAATTCTACAAAAATAAATTGACCATTAGGTTTTAAAAAATGAGAAACTACTTGAGCCCATTTATCTAAATTGGGCAACCAACCAATAGTTCCGTAGCTAGTAAAAACAAGGTCAAATTTTTCTTGAATATGATTAGGACTGTCGTATACATCACAACAAAAGAAACGTGTGTTTAATCCTAATTGAGCATTGAAAGATTGAGCGGTTTCTATTGCTTTATCAGATAAATCAATTGCTGTTACTTGTGCTCCCATTCGTTGTAAAGACATAGAGTCTTGACCAAAATGGCATTGTAAGTGCAAAATACTCTTGTTTTGAATATTTCCTAAGAGCTTTAATTCAATATCATTTAATGTAGATTTCCCTTTTAAAAAGGAAGTCGTGTCATAAAAATCAGAATTGATGTGAATGGCTGTTTTTTCGTTCCAAGTTTTTCTGTTTATTTCTAAATAATTTAAGTCTTCCATGATTTATAACTTTAGTTCCATTTGTATATCAGCCCTTACATAATCGGTTTCATCTAATGGTACCTCAATAAAATTGAATTTACGGTATAAATTAAGAGCAGGAATTAGTTTCGTACTTGATAAAAGAAATATTTTTTTCGCTTTTTGAGAAACAGCATAATCAATACAAGCATTCATTAATAATGGGCTTAATTTCATTCCTTGAAAATTCTTATCTACTGCCATTTTTGCTAATTCATAAGTCAAAGGGTTTGTTTTGATCATTGCAACAGTACCCACAACGGCATTGTCAATCAAACAAAAAAAGATCATCCCTTCTTTTTGAATAATATCTTGTTCTACATTTTCAAAAGTAGCAATATCATGTGGTTCTATATAAAAATACTCTTCCAGCCATGCTTTGTTGAGTCTGACGAAATCTTCTTTATATTTAGAGTTATAGCTAATTATTTTGATGTTCATTTGAATATAAAATCGTAATTTTGTTCCTCAAATTTAATAAAATAAAGTGATGCAAGACGGTATTTACGCAAAATTTAATACTTCTAAAGGAGCTATTTTGGTGAAGCTAACACATGATTTAACTCCTGGAACTGTTGGTAACTTTGTAGGTTTAGCAGAAGGAAATTTAGAGAATTCAGTTAAGTCTCAAGGGCAAAAATATTATGACGGACTAAAATTTCACCGTGTTATTCCCGATTTTATGATCCAAGGAGGATGTCCTCTAGGTACAGGAACAGGCGATGCAGGGTATAAATTTGATGATGAATTTCATCCTTCCTTAAAGCATGATCGTCCTGGGGTATTATCTATGGCTAATGCGGGTCCAGGGACTAATGGATCTCAGTTTTTTATTACACATGTCGCAACGCCTTGGTTAGATGGTAAGCATACTGTTTTTGGTCATGTTGTAGAAGGGCAAGAGGTAGTAGATGCAGTGGTACAAGAAGATTTAATTGAGTCAATTGAAATTATTCGTGTAGGTGCCGAAGCTGAAAAATGGAATGCTATTGAAGCTTTTCGTACATTTGAGGGGTCACGTGTAAAGAGATTAGAAGAAGCAAAACGTTTGGCAGAAGAAGCGGTAGACAAATTATCTGCAGGTTTTGAAAAAACAGAAAGCGGATTACGTTATAAAATTATTCAAAAAGGGGAAGGGAAGAAAGCAGAAAAAGGGAAAACAGTTTCTGTACATTACCAAGGGTCTTTAGAAAATGGTCAAGTTTTTGATTCATCTTACAAAAGAAAACAACCTATCGATTTTCCATTAGGAAAGGGGCACGTGATTGAAGGATGGGACGAAGGAATAGCTTTGTTGCAAGTGGGGGATAAAGCCCGTTTTGTAATTCCATCGTATTTAGGATATGGCGATAGAGGAGCAGGAGGAGTAATTCCACCAAATGCTACTTTAGTATTCGACGTTGAATTAATGGATGTGAAATAAGAACTAAATTTTATATTTGTATAATTTAAAAATCCCACCTTTAAAAAAAGGGGGATTTTTTATATTTACCAAAATCAAAAAAACAGATTATGTTAGATAAAAAAATACTAGGAGCTATTGTTTTAGGAGGCGTTCTTTTTTCATGTTCCAAAAAAGCAATCTACCCTATTTCCTCTGTAGAAAGTAAAAAGGACGTTGTTAAAGAATTGCCTACTGAAATTACAGAAGGAAAAATGATGTATGAAAACAATTGTGCAAAGTGTCATAAATTGTTTCCCGCATCTAAGCATGATAAGACAGGTTGGGTAAAAACAGTAAATCGTATGGCTCCTAAAGCAAAAATTACGGAGGAACAAAAAAATTTAGTGTATAATTATTTGACCTACGGAATGTAATATGACTTAAAGAGGGGAATCAAAAAAACAATCTTTTTGTTTCAAATTCCCCTGTTTTCTTATTTTTTTGCGGTAAATCCTACCGGTATCATCAATTCGCCTTTTTCATATTTGTTTAAATAAACTAAAACTGGTTTGTTTTGTCCAGGGTAGGTTATTTCATAAATATCTAACATACCTGCGCCTATATCCGCTCTATTAGTAGGGAAAGGGCAACAAGATTCTATTAATTTATAAGAAATAGTTTCTCCTTTCGGACCGGCCAAAGCATTTAAAAAACGTTTCTGGTTGTTTTCCCCATCTTCTATTGAGGTAAAGCCTACATTTACAGGGTAAAACTCAGTAAAAGCATATTTTTTATCAGAGGCATTCTTTGTAATAATAAAACTATTGTGTTTCTCATCGAGTGAGGGACCAGCTATGTTATTATCTATGTTTCGAATAGTGTTTCGTGTACTGATACAACTGCTTAATACGACAAAGCTTGTTAGTAAGAAAAGGTGGAATTTTTTCATTATTTCGATTTTTTTTACAAATATAAAAACAAAACTTTGTAACAAAATATTCCTTTTTAGTTAAAAGCTTTGTTTTTTTGATAAAAATAATAGTAACTTTGTACTCGAAATTTTAATTCAAGCTTTTGCTTGGGTCTAGATATTTCTTTTTCATTATATTGGTTGGG
>NZ_PCMX01000031.1 GCF_002530675.1 Flavobacterium columnare NBRC 100251 = ATCC 23463 | reverse complement strand
CGAAAAAAGAGCCGTTTTATATACTTGTTCGCTTGTCCTCGTCTTCACACGTTCACTTCCATCGGTCGTCGGGGCTACTACATCTGCAAGACCGCAAAAACTCCGCAAGCTACGTTTTGCCGTCTTTGCATCTGTCGCCCCTTGTTAATATGGCGGTTGCTCCCTGCATCCTCAGTACGCCCTGCAAGGTGTAGCAAAGCTACAGCCGATTAGATTTGCTTCACTTCGTTACGCTTCAGGGCTATGCTTCCAGCACACTGCGCCACATTGCTCCTCGTCGTGCCTCCTCGTCCGCATTGTGTGTCGCAGGCTTCGGTGCATTGCCGCAACACCGCCTCTTCGCTCCTCGGTAAGTAAAAAGGCTTTTTTATACCACTTTGTAAATAACGCCTTTTTTACTTCCCTGCGGTGCTTGGGGGTGTTCGTTGTAGAACCGCATACTAACGCCCTTCGGTTGTTTGCTCATTTTTTTAGAAGAAAGCCAAAGAGGCTTTTTCTTAAAAATGAAGCTTTATTTTTTGGCTTTCTTCCAAAAAAATCGAGCACCACATCACTAAAGCACCTGTAAAGATTAGGTAAACACTCAAAAGTCATTGAATACCTGCCAAAGAATA
>NZ_PCMX01000030.1 GCF_002530675.1 Flavobacterium columnare NBRC 100251 = ATCC 23463 | reverse complement strand
TATTGACCCACTAGCCGAAGAGTTCCCAGACTGGTCGCCTTATAGTTTTTCTTTCAATAATCCTATTCGTTTTGTTGATGAAGATGGAATGGCTCCAACTGATATAGTCATACTTGGTAAAAATAACTCCAGTGTAACATTAAAAACTGATTTAATTGATATAAAAGTTAATGCAAGTAGTTTAGGTGTTGATTTTGGAGGGAATTATTCATTAAGCGGAAAAGATATTTTAAGTGCTGGATTAGATATAGTGGGAATTTTTGACCCCACAGGAATATCCGATGCTGTCGGTGCAAAAATGGCTTTTGATGATGGAGATTATTTTAGTGCAGCTATCAGTGCTGTTGGTGTTATTCCTTATGCAGGGGATTTAGCAAAAGTAGGTAAGATTAAAAAAGATATTAATATTATTGAAAATGCTATCGATGCAGTAAAATCCGCAGATAATGCTAAATCACTTTTAAAGGCAGGTAGAGCAGGAAAACAAGAGAGATTAGTAGAATTGGCTACAGATCCTAAATTAGGTAAAGCTGATAAAGGATGGATAAAATCAGAAATGAATCAAATAGAGAGAGGTAATAGGAAATCAATCCGTAATCCTCCTGGAAAAGATTTGGCACACGAGAGAGGTCGAGAGGCAGCAAAAGGGTATTCATATAAAAATTCAAACTTACAAGACAGAGATTTACATAGAAGGCAACATAAATATGATAATGGAGGTAGAAAAAATAAAGAAAGACCTTTAAATGATTAATTTATGAATGCTAAAGAAATTAAGAATGTGTCTGTATTGCAACCAATAGAAAGATATAAGTACTTTATTAAAAAAGTTGCAGATTACGAGGAGCTTTGGACTATTGTTGATGTTAATGGAGATTATGCTTTGTCTGACATTGACGATAAAACTTTGATATCATTTTGGTCTGCTAAAGAGTTTATTAATTCTAATCTTGAGGAAGGATGGAGAGAATGTACTCCTAAAAAATTGACTCTTGACGATTTAGAAGATGAGATATTTGACTTAATTGCATCTAAAAACTATTTAATAGATGTATTTCCTGTAAATGGCAAATCTGGTTTTGTTGTTGATTTAGATGAATTTGCAAGAGATTTAAGTGAGGAATTAAAAAATTATTAATAGCATTATAAATAACAAACCCCGCAAATGCGGGGTTTGTTATTTTAAAAAGGCTTGTAATTTACTTTTAGCAAGATAGGCATCGAGTAAAGAAAAGACGCATTCTTTGTCTTTTTCTGTAAGTTCGTCAATCTCTTGAAATCTTTTTAACATAGTAGGGTCTTTTAAAAACTGGGCTTCTTTGGCTTCTCCAATTAAGTAGCCAACGGTTGTTCCCAATTCATCAGCTAATTTTTTTACTACATCAATAGAGGGTTTCATCTCATCCCTTTCATATCTACCAATTACAGTATGTACGCTACCGATTAGCTTTGCTAAATCTTGTTGCGACAAGCCTTTGCTGTCTCTTGCTTCTCTTAATCTTTTACCGAAAGTTACCATAAAATAACACTTAAAAGGTTAATAAATACCCTTATTTCAATTGATATTGCAAATATATAAAACTAAAACGGTTAATTAAAATCGTTAAAATTTTACCATATAAAACTCATTCGGTATCTTTGCACCGAAAACGGTTAATAAAAATATTTTTAAAAAGTTTCAACAATGGAAATATCAGAGATAAAACAACAGCTTACGATGGCAAATGTTCTGCATTACTACGGCTTAAAAACCGACAAAAAAAGTCGTTTAAATTGTCCGTTCCACGAAGACAAAACCCCAAGTTTTCAAGTGTACTACAAAACACAAACGGCATATTGTTTTTCTTCGAGCTGTAAAACACACGGCAAAAGTATGGATGTGATTGATTTTATATTGTACAAAGAAAACTGCACCAAACACGAAGCCATTAAAATAGCAGAGCGAATAATCAGCCCCCTAGCCCCCGAAGGGGGAACTACCAAGATGACGAAGCAAGATTTATCGAGAGAGCAATTTTTGGGCAATATGTACCAGTATTTTAAAAATGCCATTAGCAACAGCAAACCAGCCAAAGAATATCTACAATCTCGAGGTTTAGACAATAAAAAAATAGAAGTCGGTTACAATGGTGGTCAGTTCCATCACGGAGCAAGAAAAGACGAAACTTTAATAAATCAGTGTTTAGAATATGGATTACTAATTGACAAAGGAAACAAAGGCAGAACAGGAGAAACCGCTTACAACGTTTTTGGTAAATGGTGTATTGTTTTTGCTTTAAAAAATAGAGAAAATAAAGTAGTATCATTATACTTTAGAAGCACACTAAACGAGAAAGAAAGTAAACATTTTTATCTAAAAAATCGACAAGGTTTATATCCAAATTATCCCAATGTAAATACTAAAAAACTAATCTTAACCGAAAGTATTATTGATGGTGCGAGTTTATTACAAGTCAATCAAATAGCAGAAAATTACAGTTTATTAGCGTGTTATGGAACTAACGGACTAACTGAAGAACACATCAAAGCCATTAAGGAACTCAAACAATTAGAAGAAATCATCTTTGCTTTTGACAATGATACAGCAGGAAAAGAAGCCATTACAAAATATGCTAGCCTACTTTTAGAAGAAATCGGAGATTCGCTGACCAAAGGGAGGCAATTACCAGGAATAAAAATAAGTGTGCTAGAACCAATAAACAAAGACATCAACGAAACACTACAACTACACAATGAAAAACTATTTATTGAACTTTTAGACAAAAGACAACCAGTCATTGCGAGCCAAAGCGAAGCAATCCCACAAACCGAAGTACTTCCAGCTTCCAGCTCCCAACTTCCAACCTCTATCGACTTCTTAAAACGAAAACATCTACTAAAAAACTTAAACATAGAAATCGGAAAAGCAGGAATAGTTGGCGAAGAAAATAGCAGAATGTTATTATTTTTAATCATCATCAGTTATCTAAACAAAAGCCCATTACACGCATTAGTTCAAGGCTCAAGCGGTAGCGGAAAAACACATATTATAAGCAGAATAGCGGATTTAATGCCACCCGAAGATGTTTTAAGATTTACACGAATTACAGAAAGTTCACTTTATAATTGGGGTGAGTTTGATTTATTCCAAAAGGTGGTGATTATTGAAGATTTAGACGGCTTAAAAGAAGATGCACTCTATGCCCTGCGAGAATTTATATCCAACCAAGTTTTAAGAAGTTCCGTAACCATAAAAGACAAAAAAGGAAATAACAAATCTTCTCATAAAATTGTAAAAGGTCAGTTCTCTAGTCTATCAGCCACCACCAAAGGCGAAACCTACGAAGACAATATGAGCAGAAGTTTTTTAATAGCCATCGATGAAAGCAAAGAACAAACCACAAGAATAATCGACTACCAAAACAAACGCAATGCAGGAGAAATAGATCCAAACCAAAGCCAAAAAGCAATCAATTTTATCCAACAAATCATCAGAAATTTAAAGGTTTACGAGGTTATAAATCCTTATGCAACACAATTACATCTACCCGAAAAAGTACATAAAATAAGAAGATTAAACGAAATGTATCAAGCCGTAATCAAACAAGTAACGTTCCTAAATCAATATCAAAGGAAACTAACCAATAACAACCAATTAATTACCGAAATCGAAGACATCGAACAAGCAACCGAAGTACTTTTTGAATCCATAGTTTTAAAAGTAGATGAACTCGATGGAAGTTTAAGACAATTTTTTGAACGATTAAAAAAGTACGTTAAAAGTGAAAATCAAGAGTTTATTTTAAGAGATATAAGACAAGATTTAGGAATAAGTAAAACACAGATATTTAGGTATATACAAACACTTTTAGAGTTGGAATACATCAAACAGGTTGGCGGTTTTGCAAACAAAGGCATAAAATATAAAATCTCCTATTGGGACAATTACCAAAAGTTAAGAGCAGAGATTAAAGACTTTTTAATGTTACAAATAGAACAGCTACGACAAGAGCAAAAGTAAGTTGGAACACTAAAGGAACGCAAAAGGAACACTAAAAAACGGTGTAAAGTATTGTAAAATATAAGTAAACAGTAAAAAAATAGTCTAGCGTTCCTAAAAATAAAATATTGAGTAAGCAAAACCATCATAAACCTTAAAAACGTCATACCAAACCATTTAAAATTTAAAATTCAACATTTAAAATAATAAAAGATGGGCGCACCAAGCAAGCATAAAATCTACTCTGAAACCTACCAAGAACAGGCAAGAAACTACAAAAAACATTTAGACATTTTAGGATTAAAACCCGAAACTACCC
>NZ_PCMX01000003.1 GCF_002530675.1 Flavobacterium columnare NBRC 100251 = ATCC 23463 | reverse complement strand
AGCAACTTGAATTAATTATTAGTGTTAACCTGAAATACAACTATTTTGAAAACCTTTTTATGCAACAGATGATATTCGTATTAATATTATTATCGAGTTTTTACTCGATGGGGCTATCGTTTATTGTTATACCTTTTTTAGTTAGAAAATCTACATATAATATAAAAATGATTCAGAATGTTACTTGATATACATATAAGTGAAAAAACAATTGGAGTAAACAAAATAATAGATAATCTTAATTTAGTGATTAATTCAAATGGAATTTATGGAATTGTAGGAAAGAATGGAACAGGTAAGACCACACTTTTCAAGTGTATTTTAGGTATTGAATCCTACAGCGGACTTAATAATTCATTCGAGAAAATGAATCTTAGGAATACTTGCTGGTGTCCGACCGAGACATACTTATACGAAGACTTGACAGTTAATGAATTTTATAGATTTTATGATAAATTGATGAATATAAATCTAGAAGATGAACGAATATTGGTATTTAAAGATATTCCATTGGATATACAAATTAAAAATTTGTCCACAGGAATGAGAAAAAAAATGTTTCTAAATGCTTTATTTCAAAAATCATATAAATATTATATATTAGATGAGCCTTTTAATGGGCTGGATCTTGAAGCCAATTTTATATTATGGAATTACATAAAGAAAATTTCTGGAGATTCCCTAATATTAGTATCATCTCATATTTTAGATAGCTTGGTTAAAAATTGTGAAGCGATATTTGTTTTAAAAAATGGGGGTGGAAAATATTTCAGTAGTAATCAGTTTAATCAAATTGAAGATTTCCTTTTTAAATCAATTAAGATATGATTAGCAAAGAAGACCCTATACATACTCAAAAAAACCTTATAGCATGCAATGCTACCCGAAGTAAATCATTATACCTAGTAGTACTGGTAGTTCTAGGAGCACTTCCTTTTATTTATGTCGATATTAGCAGCCAGAGCCGTGGTATTATTCGTAGTCAGCAGGATAAAGTACCTTTGCAAACAGTAGTGAGTGGAAAGATTATAAGTTGCTTACTAAAAATAATAAACTGGTAAAAAAAGGAGATACCTTAGTACAAATAGCACAAGATAATTTACAAACGGAAAAAGCCAGTACCCAAGCCATCGTTAACGATAACCAAATTTTATTGAACGACTTGTAAAAAGCCGTATTGGGACAAGACAATTCTAGTAATGCATGAAGGTCAAGTAGTAGAGAAAGGAAATCATTTTGAACTTATAGAAAATGGAGGTAAATATGCAGAGTTGTGGAGTAAGCAAAGTTTAGTTTAATTATCTTGAATTTTAATTTGAAATCATCTAAAAATCAATAAATTTGCACCCGAATTCTTCCATTTAGAATTCAAAAACATTTTGTAACATTTCTCACTTAACGTTTATAGCATGCAACTGTATAACACATTAAGCGCAGAAGAAAGAGCGGAGTTGATTGACCAAGCGGGGAAACAACGTCTTACCATTTCTTTCTATCAATATGCGCACATCACTGACCCGAAACAATTCCGTAACGATTTATTTTTAGCTTGGGACAAACTAGAGGCTTTGGGACGCGTATATGTGGCGACCGAAGGAATTAATGCACAAATGAGTGTGCCAGCTGAAAATTTTGAAGCTTTCCGCGATACCTTAGAAGCTTATGATTTCATGAAAGGCATCCGTATCAACGTAGCTGTGGAGCATGATGACCATTCTTTTTTAAAATTAACCGTTAAAGTACGTCACAAAATCGTTGCCGATGGATTAAATGACGCTACTTTTGATGTAACAAATAAAGGAGTGCATTTAGAAGCTGCAGCTTTTAATGCGATTTTAGACGACCCTAACACGATAGTGGTAGATTTTAGAAATCACTACGAAAGTGAAGTAGGGCATTTCAAAGGAGCTATCACGCCTGATGTAGAAACTTTCCGTGAATCGTTGCCTATTATTAATGAGCAATTACAAGAATTTAAAGAAGATAAAAACCTAGTAATGTATTGTACTGGGGGAATCCGTTGCGAAAAAGCATCAGCTTATTTCAAGCACCAAGGATTCAAAAATGTGTACCAATTAGAAGGGGGTATTATTAACTACGCCCGCCAAATCAAAGAGCAAGGCTTGGAAAGTAAATTCATAGGTAAAAACTTCGTATTTGACCACCGTTTAGGAGAAAGAATTACTGACGATATTATTGCGCAATGCCACCAATGTGGAAAACCGTGTGACAATCATACAAATTGTGCTAACGACGGTTGTCATTTATTATTTATTCAATGTGATGCCTGTGCTGAAAAAATGGAGTATTGTTGTTCCACCGAATGTTTAGAAACCACACATTTATCGTTAGAAGAACAAGTAAAACGTAGAAAAGGGATTAATGTAGGCAATAAAATTTTCAGAAAAGGAAAGTCGGATAGTTTAACCTTCAAAAAATCGGGTGTTTTAGAAGGCATTAGTTTAGCAAAAGCCACAGAAGAACTGCCGAAACCTAAAACTTTACGTCAACGAATAGCTGTGAAAAAAGTGATGGTGGCAAAAGGAGAGCATTACTATTCTAAATCACAAGTAGGACAGTTTACCATGACCAATCATGAACTAAAAGCTGGGGATAAAGTGATTATCCAAGGACCTACCACGGGAGAACAGCATTTGATAGTAGACAAATTAGTCGTTAATGGTCAAGAAGGACAGTTGGCTCAAACGGGTGATAAAGTAACTTTTGTTGTGCCTTTTAAAATTCGTGCATCCGATAAACTTTACAAAGTAACCAACTAATTTTTTTAAATGCTTACTCTTTTATTACTGTAAAATATAATAAGCTTTTTTTGAATATTACTAAATGACTTCGACAGGAAAAATAGAATTAATGGCACCAGCAGGGAATTTTGAATCCCTGCAAGCCGCTTTAGATAATGGATGTGATTCCGTTTATTTTGGCGTAGAACAACTTAATATGCGCGCTCGAGCAACAGTAAACTTTGTTTTGGAAGATTTACCGGAAATTGCGCGTCGTTGTCAAGAAAAAAATGTAAGAACCTATCTTACACTTAATACAATCATTTACGATCACGATTTATCCATTGTAAAAACCTTAGTATCAAAAGCTAAAGATGCTGGAATAACTGCCGTAATTGCTTCTGACCAAGCTGTAATTATGACGGCTAGAACTTTAGGAATGGAAGTGCACATTTCTACACAGTTAAATGTAACCAATATAGAAACGGTTAAGTTTTACGCTATGTTTGCCGATACCATAGTTCTTTCTCGGGAGTTGAGTTTGCGTCAAGTAAAAAAAATCACAGAACAAATCGAAAAAGAGCAAATCAAAGGACCTAGTGGAAATTTGGTAGAAATTGAAATCTTTGGTCACGGTGCATTATGTATGGCGGTATCAGGTAAATGCTATCTGAGTTTACATTCACACAATTCGTCGGCAAATCGTGGAGCTTGCAAACAAAATTGTCGAAAAAAATATACAGTTATTGACCAAGAATCTGGATTTGAAATAGAAATAGATAATGAATACATGATGTCGCCTAAAGATTTATGTACTTTAGATTTCTTAGATCAAGTTATAGACTCGGGTATTAAAGTACTTAAATTAGAAGGTCGTGGGAGAGCAGCAGATTATGTTGCAACTGTAGTACGTACCTATCGAGAGGCAATTGATGCCCATTATGAAGGAACCTTTTCAAAAGAGAAAGTTGTGACTTGGATGGAAGCATTAGCCACGGTTTATAATAGAGGTTTTTGGAGTGGTTATTATTTAGGACAAAAACTAGGAGAATGGTCTGATAATCCAGGGTCAAGTGCGACTCAAAAGAAAGTGTACGTAGGTAAAGGAATGCATTATTTTCCTAAATCAGGTGTGGCAGAATTTAAAATTGAAGCCTACGACATAAAAAGAGGAGACAAAATTTTAATTACCGGACCAAGCACAGGTGCACAAGAATTAATTTTAGAAGAAATGTTTGTGAATGATATTCAAGCAGAAAAAGCAACAAAAGGGGATAGCTGTACGCTAAAAGTACCTTTTAGAATCCGATTATCTGACAAAATGTATAAAATTGTAGAAGCCTAATGGTTATTGTTACTTTACAACGTGATAAATGTATCGGATGTAACTATTGTGTTGAGTTTGCTCCAGCACAATTCCAAATGTCCAAAAAAGATGGTAAATCAGTATTGATAAAATCGGTAGAAACCAAAGGATTTCATACATTAAAAACCGCAGATCACGCTATCGTTGAAAATTGTGAATTGGCAGAAAAAGTTTGCCCAGTACATATCATTACAGTAAAAGAAACTTAAAAATAATAAATATACTTACTATAAACCTGTTGCGTTATAAATGCAACAGGTTTTTTTATTTTGAAAAATGTCATTTGAATTTTGGTGCTTAAAAATTGTATATTTACACACAAAACTAAATTGGCAATAGTAGTCTCGTTTTAAAATGAGATGACCAATATATACTCAAAATTATGGCATGTACAAGTTGTTCAACCTCTACGGGCGGTGCGCCTAAGGGGTGTAAAAATAATGGCACCTGTGGCACAGACAGTTGCAATAAACTAACCGTTTTTGATTGGTTAGCTAATATGGCTCTTCCTGGTGGACAAGAGTCTTTTGACTGTGTAGAAGTTCGTTTTAAAAATGGTAGAAAAGAGTTTTTTAGAAATCCTGAAAAAACAAGCCTATCTATTGGTGATATAGTAGCTACAGAAGCCAATCCCGGGCATGACGTTGGAATAGTTACTTTAACAGGAGAATTGGTTAAAGTACAAATGAAGAAAAAGGGAGTAGATTATGCAGGAGAAGTACCTAAAATTTACCGTAAAGCTTCACAAAAGGATATTGATATATGGCAAGAAGTTAGAAATAAAGAAGCAAGTATTCAAGTTAAAGCACGCGAATTAGCCATTGCTTTAAATTTAGAAATGAAAATTTCTGATATCGAATTTCAAGGTGATGGTTCTAAAGCCACGTTTTATTACACGGCCAACGACCGTGTGGATTTTCGACAATTAATTAAAGATTATGCAGCGGAATTTAAAATCCGAATAGAAATGAAACAAGTGGGTTTCCGTCAAGAAGCCGCTCGTTTAGGGGGAGTAGGCTCTTGTGGACGTGAATTGTGTTGTTCTACTTGGTTAACAGATTTTAGAAGTGTAAATACTTCAGCAGCACGTTATCAACAACTTTCTTTAAATCCCCAAAAATTAGCGGGTCAGTGTGGTAAACTTAAATGTTGTTTAAACTATGAGTTAGACACCTATATGGATGCCTTAAAGGATTTTCCAGATATGGAAACCAAATTACAAACGGATAGAGGAGAAGCCACTTGCCAAAAAATTGATATATTCAAAGAACTAATGTGGTTTGCTTATCCCGATAACATGGCTATTTGGCACATGCTTAAGGTAAGTGAAGTAAAAGAAATTATAGACTTAAACAAGCAGGGAAAAAGAGTAGCCACTTTAGAAGACTTTGTCTACGAGGAAGAAAAAGAAACAGTTGAAAAAACATTTCAAAATGCCATGGGACAAGACAGTCTAACCCGTTTTGACCAGCCTAAGAAAAAAAATAAAAATAAAAAAAAGAAAATAAGTACTTCTACTGTTTCTGCTGAAAAACCTATTGAAAATAAAATAGAAAAAACGATAAAACCTCGTTTTGAGAACAATAAGCATAAGTCCAAACCAGAAGGAATCAAACCCAAACCAGAAGGGGGTATTAAACCTAAGTCAGAAGTTATACATCCTAAAGGAGATTTGAATAAAAATAGTCAAACAGAAGGGCAAAGGCCTAAAAATAATAGACCAAGACCCAAAAATAATAGGTCAAAAAACAGAAATGATAAAAGAGATAATCAAAACTAATTGGTATGGTTTCCTTTTAGGAATCACATTGGTATCTTGTGACAAATCACAAGTATTTGATCAATATAAAACCTTTGAAAACGGATGGCCTAAAAAAGAAGCGGTCAGTTTTGAATTTGAACAAAATGCTTCTCAAAAACCATTGAATTTGTTTATTAATGTACGGAACAATGACGATTATGAGTTTAGTAATCTATTTTTAATCGTAAAATTGGAACAACCTAAAGGAAAAATATATATTGATACATTGGAATATCAAATGGCGAACCCAGATGGAAGTCTTATGGGGCAAGGTTTTTCCGATGTCAAAGAGAGTAAATTGTGGTACAAAGAAAATTATATATTTCCTAAAACAGGGAAATATAAAGTAACCATTCAACAAGCAGTTCGTGAAAATGGAAAATTGAAAGGAATTGAGGTTTTAAATGGCGTTACCGAATTAGGTTTTAGAATAGAATCAATAGAAGAAAATAAATAATTATGGCTCAAAAATTAAACACTCGCAAATCAGATTATGATCCTTATGTAAAGAAATTTTGGAAATACTTTCTATACACATTTGGAGGCGTTTTTTTGTTTTTCCTTTTTGCTTCTTGGGGATTATTCGGTTCAATGCCATCCTTTGAAGAATTAGAAAATCCAGAGTCAAACCTAGCTACTGAAATTATTTCATCAGATGGTGTGGTTATTGGTAAGTTTTTTAATGAAAATAGAACACCTGTAAAATATGAAGATTTACCCAAACATTTGGTTAATGCTTTAGTAGCTACAGAAGATGAGCGTTTTTATGAACATTCAGGGATTGACGGGAAAAGAACCTTAAGTGCAGCACTAAAGCTAGGTACAGATGGTGGAGCATCTACACTGACCCAACAATTGGCTAAGCTACTTTTTCATGGAGAGCGTTCTAAATTTAAGATCATAGGACTCATTCAAAAAGCAAAAGAGTGGATTATAGCAATTCGTTTAGAACGCCAATACACTAAAAACGAAATTATAGCGATGTATCTTAATAAGGTAGATTTTGTAAACACAGCAGTGGGAATTCGATCGGCTGCCAAAGTATACTTTGCAAAAGAACCTAAACAACTTACAGTAGACGAATCAGCCATGTTAGTTGGAATGTTAAAAAATCCTTCTCTATTTAATCCTTTAAAAAGAGAAGAAAAAGTACGCGATCGTCGTAATGTTGTGTTAAAACAAATGGAAAAAAATGGTTTCTTAACTACTACTCAAAAGCAAAACTATCAAGCAAGACCTATTAAATTGACTTTTTCGCCTGAAAAATATAATGAAGGAACTGCTACCTATTTTAGAGAATACCTTCGCGATTACATGAAAAAATGGGTAGAGGAAAACAAAAAAGAAGATGGTTCTGATTATAACATTTATTCAGATGGATTAAAAATATATACCACCATCGACTCTCGTATGCAGTTGTATGCCGAAGAAGCTATGAAGGAACATTTAGCTAATTTACAGCAAGAATTTTTTATAGAACAAAAGAAAAATAAAACAGCTCCATTTGTAAACATAACAGATACCGAAATTCAAAAAGTAATGGATCGTTCGATGCGTAATTCCGAGCGTTGGAGAATTTTATCTGAAAATGGCATGGAAGAAGAGGACATAAAAAAGTCTTTTCATATTAAAACAAAAATGACTGTTTTTACATGGAAAGGAGATAAGGATACAGTTATGACACCTTATGATTCAATACGATACTATAAACATTTCTTACAACCTGGTTTAATGGCTATGGAACCTCAAACAGGACATGTAAAAGCTTGGGTAGGAGGTATAGATTATCGTTATTTTCAATACGACCACGTAGGTCTAGGAGCACGACAAGTAGGTTCTACATTCAAACCATTTGTTTATGCAACGGCTATTCAGCAATTAGGAATGTCTCCTTGTGACACTATTTTAGATGGCCCTTTCATGATTCGCAAAGGCAAACACAATGTTACCGAAGATTGGGAACCACGAAATTCCGATAGAAGATATAGAGGAATGATGACCTTAAAGAGAGCATTGGCAAACTCAGTTAATACAGTATCAGCTAAATTAATTGATAAAACAGGTCCTGACGCCGTAATTGCTTTATTAAGAAAATTAGGCGTTGAAACAGATATACCTTCACAACCTTCAATAGCTTTAGGTGCTGTTGATATTACCGTACGTGATATGGTAGCGGCATTTAGTACTTTTGCCAATCAAGGAATTTACTTAAAACCCCAAGTAATCTCTAAAATAGAAGATAAAAACGGGAATGTCATTTTTGAACCTAAGTTAGAATCTAAAGATGTGTTGAGCAAAGATGTTTCGTACGCTGTCATTAAATTATTAGAAGGTGTTACAGAATCAGGTTCAGGAGATCGCTTACGTACACAAGGTGGTGGCTGGAAATACAACAGAGTAACCGGTTATCCTTATATGTTTACAAATCCTATTGCGGGAAAAACAGGAACTTCGCAAAATCAATCCGATGGTTGGTTTATAGGTATGGTGCCTAATTTAGCAACAGGAGTTTGGGTAGGTAATGAGGATCGTTCAGCCCATTTTAAAACATTAGCAGCTGGTCAAGGTGCTACTATGGCACTACCAATTTGGGGTCTATTTATGAAAAAATGCTATGCAGATCCCACTTTAAATGTTTCAAAAGAAGCTTTTGAAAAGCCAAACGATTTAAAAATAAAAGTAGATTGCTATTCAGCACCTACTCATACAAGAAGAGAAACCGATAGTACAGCTACCGACTCAACAAGGGTAAAACCAGAAGAACAAAATACAGACGAATTTGGATTATAAACACAACTATGATATCAAGAAAAGTTAACAATGTACAAGAAGCTTTAGAAGGAATTCAAGATGGGATGACCATTATGCTTGGTGGTTTTGGACTTTGTGGAATTCCAGAAAACAGTATTACAGAACTAGTAAACAAAGAAGTAAAAGACTTAACGTGTATTTCTAACAATGCAGGGGTAGATGATTTTGGTCTTGGATTACTTTTACAAAAACGTCAAATTAAGAAAATGATTTCTTCTTATGTAGGAGAAAATGCTGAATTTGAACGTCAAATGCTTTCAGGTGAATTAGAAGTAGAACTGACCCCCCAAGGTACCTTAGCTGAAAAATGCCGTGCCGCACAAGCAGGTATTCCCGCTTTCTTTACACCAGCAGGTTATGGAACCGAAGTGGCTGAAGGTAAAGAGGTGCGTGAATTTAATGGGAAAATGCACATTTTGGAACACGCTTTCAAAGCTGATTTTTCTATTGTAAAAGCATGGAAAGGCGATGAAGCGGGGAACTTAATTTTTAAAGGAACCGCAAGAAACTTCAATGCGCCTATGGCAGGTGCTGCAAAAATCACGATTGCAGAAGTGGAAGAATTAGTTCCAGCAGGAACTTTAGATCCTAATGAAATCCACATTCCTGGGATCATGATTAACCGCATTTTCCAAGGAGAAAAATTTGAAAAACGTATTGAACAACGAACAGTTCGTCAAAAGTAATTTATTGATTCTTTAATTTGAAAATTTGAAGATGAGAAACGATAAAGATAATTTAATTGTGAAATTAACTTTTGAATTTGCATTGGAAATAATTAGTTTCTCTGAGGAAATTAGAAAAACAAATCGTTTCGAAATGGCATCTCAAATTTTTAGAAGTGGTACATCAATAGGAGCAAATATTAGGGAAGCTCAAAATGCTGAAAGTAAGGCTGACTTTATTCATAAGTTTAAGATTTCAGCAAAAGAAGCAGATGAGTTACAATTTTGGTTAGAGTTGTGTAAAAAATCAGAATTCTATCCAAATCCTAATGAAGAATTATTCAAAAAATTGCAATCCATAAATTTGATTATTTCTAAGATTATAGCTTCATCTAAGAAAAAATAATTTCAGAATCATCAAATTTTCAAATCATCAAATGATATATGGCATTAGATAAAAATCAAATAGCACAACGCATAGCAAAAGAAGTAAAAAACGGCTACTACGTAAATCTTGGAATCGGGATTCCTACTTTAGTGGCTAATTATGTACGTGAGGATATTTCTGTAGAATTTCAGTCTGAAAATGGGGTTTTAGGCATGGGACCTTTTCCTTTTGAAGGAGAGGAAGATGCAGACATCATCAATGCAGGAAAACAAACTATAACGACTTTGCCAGGAGCAAGTTTCTTCGATTCGGCATTTAGTTTTGGGATGATTCGAGCTCAAAAGGTTGATCTAACCATTTTAGGAGCTATGGAAGTTTCCGAAAATGGCGATATTGCCAATTGGAAAATTCCAGGAAAAATGGTAAAAGGGATGGGAGGTGCTATGGATTTAGTAGCCAGTGCCGAAAACATTATTGTAGCCATGATGCACGTAAACAAAGCAGGTGAATCTAAAATCCTTAAAAAATGTACCTTACCTTTAACAGGTGTAGGATGTGTAAAGAAAGTCGTAACGGAACTAGCTGTATTAGAAATCACATCTAAAGGATTTAAGTTATTAGAACGTGCACCAGGTGTAACGGTTCAAGAAATCATTAAGTCTACCGAAGCAGAATTAATTATAGAAGGAGATATACCTGAAATGAAATTTTGATAAAAATGAAATTTTATTATTAAAGCGATAGATAACCTATCGCTTTTTTTATGTTATTTTTTAGTTATTTTATTGATAAAAAATAAAAAAAAGTGTATTAAATTTTTTATTTTAAAAAAAATAATATATTATTGTTGAAATTATTATAATTAATATTTTATCAACAAAACAAACTATTAACTATGAAAAAACAACTACACAGCGTAGCATCTATGATGGCCTTATCATTGATTACGTTATCAACTGTTGCCCAAGAAAGCAATAAGTACGTAAAACTGAAAGAAACCAATGACAATAAAACACCGTCATTTGTTTCATTTAAAGAATCATCAGTTTATAAAACATCAGATGTTAAAACTTTATTTAAAGAACAACTTGGATTAAAACCTAATCAAGATTTTGCTAAAATGAAATCAGATTCAGATAACTTAGGTTTTTCACATGAGAAATACCAATTATACCACAAAGGAATAAAAGTTGAATTTGCAACCTATTCCGTACATTCTAAAAACGGTAGGGTAAACTCTATGAATGGTGAATATTATAATATTGGAGATATAGATGTAAATCCGTCGATAAAAGCAGATGCAGCATTACAAAGAGCCATATCTCATTTGGGAGCACAAGAATTCTTATGGGATGATTTTGCAGAAGCAAATGCTAATAAATATTCCAAACCTCAAGGAGAGTTAGTTTTATTACCTCTTGATAACACTATTAAATTAGCGTATAAGTTTGATATTTACGCTACTAAACCTTTAAGCAGAGGAGATGTATATGTAGATGCACAAAATGGTCAAATATTATTATATAATGCTACTATCAAGCATTTAGGAGCACACGCTCATGGGAAAAAATCCTCAGAAGGAACTTATATAGATATGTTTAAAACAAATTCTATGGCTTTTGTAGCAGCTAATGCTGCAACTCGTTATAGCGGTTCTCAAACGATTGAAACATCCTTAAGCGGATCATCCTATATATTATCTGAAACAGGAAGAGGAAACGGGATTCAAACCTATAACATGAAAAAAGGGACTTCTTATGCCTCAGCTGTAAATTTTACCGATGCTGATAATAATTGGACAGCTGCAGAATATAATAACACAAATAAAGATAATGCGGCTTTAGATGCTCATTGGGGAGCAGAAAAAACGTATGATTATTGGAAAAATATTCATAACAGAAATAGTTTTGATAATGCAGGGGCAAAAATAAATAGTTATGTACACTATAGTAATAATTATGATAATGCGTATTGGGATGGTACTAGAATGACTTATGGCGATGGTAGTGGTACTTATTTTGATGCTCTAACGTCGTTAGATGTATGTGCTCACGAAATTGGCCACGCTATTTGTACAAAAACCGCAAATCTTGTATACCAAAACGAATCAGGTGCTATGAATGAAGGATTTTCTGATATTTGGGGCGCATGTATTGAAAATTATGCACAAGCAAACAAACAAATTTGGTTAATTGGTGAAGATATTGAAAGAAGAGCAGGTCATCTTGCTTTACGATCTATGAGTAACCCTAATGCAGAAGGACAGCCTGATACTTATAAAGGAACTAATTGGTATTCTGGAACAGGTGATTCTGGAGGGGTACATACTAACTCAGGAGTATTAAATTATTGGTTTTACTTACTATCTGTTGGTGGATCAGGTACTAATGATATAGGGAATGCTTTTAATATAACAGGCATAACAATTACTAAAGCAGAAAAAATTGCTTTCCGTACAGAAAGCGTGTATCTATCAGCTAATTCTACTTATGCAAATGCAAGAACAGGTGCTATTCAAGCAGCTACTGATTTATATGGTGCAGGATCTCCAGAAGTTATTGCTACTACTAACGCTTGGTATGCTGTAGGAATAGGTGCTGCTTATTCAGGAGGTACTTCTGATACGACTGCTCCAACGACTCCAACTAATTTAGTAGCTTCGGGTACAACCTCTACCTCGACTACTTTATCATGGACAGCTTCTACCGATAATGTAGGAGTTACAGGATACAATATTTATAACGGAACAACTCTTTTAGCATCTTCTTCTACTACTAGTGCTACAGTATCAGGACTAACGGCTTCTACTACTTATAATTTTACTGTAAAAGCAAAAGACGCAGCAGGTAATTTATCAGTAGCAAGTAATGCAGTTTTAGTAACTACTTCTGCGGGTTCTTCTATTACTTATTGTGCATCTAAAGGATCTAGTCAAGCAGATGAATGGATTGATTATGTAGCATTAAATGGTATGACTAATACAACAACTGCTGATGCAGGGTATGGAAACTTTACCTCTAAAATAGCACCTCTACCTTACGGATCAAATACTATTACTTTTAGTGCTGGTTTTGCAGGTAATTCATATACTGAATATTGGTCAGTATGGATTGATTATAATAAAAATGGCACATTTGAATCAACAGAAAAAGTGGCAACAGGTTCTTCTTCTAGTTCAGGAAATTTAACAGGTACTTTTACTGTTCCTACAACAGCTTTAGCTGGGCAAACCAGAATGAGAGTTCAGATGAAATACGGATCTGCTTCTACCGCTTGTGAAACATTTTCTTATGGAGAGGTTGAAGATTATACAGTAAATGTAGGAGCTGCGGCAATTGCAGGTATTACTTTTGGTACAGAAATTTCAGATGAAGCAAATAACTATAATATGGAAATTTATCCAAATCCATCAAATGGATTATTAAATATAAGAACATTAGATGATAGAACGGTTTCATATCAGATTTATAATCTAATGGGACAACCTTTGAAATCAGGTACATTAAATCAAGAAATTAATGTTTCCGATTTAGCAGCAGGTATGTATGTGATTGAAATCAATGACGGACAAAAAACATTAGCAAAAAAGTTTGCTAAAAAATAAGCATTCGTTAAGAATTATATTGAGAGACCGAATTTGTTCGGTCTCTTTTTTTATAGTTACATTTGCAAAAAAAACGAATCATGAATTTTCCAAAAGTAATTTTAAAACAAGGAAAAGAAAAATCTATTTTGCGTCGTCATCCATGGATATTTAGTGGAGCTGTCTACGGAGTATCACAAGAAATAAAAGATGGTGAAATGGTAGAAGTGGTAGATGCTAAAAATCAACCTCTTGGTACGGGCTATTTTAGTGACAGAGGTAGTATAGTTGTCCGTTTACTTACGTTTGCTCAAGAAAAATTTACTAATGATTTTTGGACTCAAAAACTTATTTCTGCTTGGAATTTAAGGACGCGATTGTTAGATTTAGAAGCTACCAACGCTTTTCGTGTTATTCATGGAGAAGGAGATGGTATACCTGGTTTAGTCATTGATTTTTATAATAATCATTGGGTTTTACAAGCTCATTCATCAGGTATTTATTATCAAATAGAAAAAATAGCACAAGCTATTCAATCCGCTTTTTCAGCGCATTGTGAAACAATTTATTGTAAAAGTACTGGAACGCTTCCCAATACAGGAACAGACTATTTTTTATATGGTAATACAGCAGAAACAATAGCAAAAGAAAACCATATTCTTTTTTCAGTCAACTGGGTTGAAGGACAAAAAACAGGTTTCTTTTTAGATCAACGGGATAATAGAAAATTATTAGCTGAATTTTCAAAAGGAAAAAAAGTATTAAATACGTTTTGTTATACAGGAGGTTTTTCAATTTATGCTATGAAAGCAGGTGCTGAGTTAGTAACATCGGTTGATATTTCACAAAAAGCAGTTGATTTAGCAGCCAAAAATATGGAATTAAATTTTCCTAACGCTAATCACCAAGCTGTGGCAGATGATGTGTTTAACTTTATGAAAGAAAATCATCAAGTATATGATCTAATTGTATTAGATCCTCCTGCTTTTGCAAAAAGTATAAAAAGCAAACATACCGCAACTCAAGCTTATAAACGTTTGAATATAGCAGGATTAAAAGCGCTAGCTCCTAAAGGAATTCTTTTTACGTTTTCATGTTCGCAAGTGATAGATGACGTGTTGTTTTATAACACTATAGCTGCTGCTGCTATAGAATCCGGCAGAACCATTCGAGTTTTGCACAAATTAGAGCAAGGACCGGATCATCCAACTAATATTTATCATCCTGAAGGACACTATTTAAAAGGTCTAGTGTTATATGTGGAATAATATAAAACTTGCTATTTGTTTGATAGATAGAATAAAAAATGAAGTAAATTAAAGATTTGTCTCGTCCTAATAGATTTATATGAAAACATAAATCTATTTTTAGGACAAGACAAAAACTTACATAACAGTAAACAAACAAATTTCTAAAAACATTCAAAATCAATCTAACATTCAATTTTTAAATTTCACTATAATTATTGGGGAATAATCTATAATAAAAGGCTATTTTGCCTAATTGAAAAACTATTTTAAAAGAATCCTTAAAAGATAATTTTGACCCATCTACATGAATCCATCTTTTTAAGGGGACTTCACAAATGACTTTTTTAGCATTTTCAGCTCCATAAATTTTTCTCATTCTCATGAATATTTCTACGTCAAACAGCCATTTGGTAATGAATTTTTTTTGAAATGTTTTCTCAATTATTTCTTGATTCATCACTTTTGCTCCGCATTGGGTATCTCTAAAATCCATTCCGAGTGTTTTTCTGATAATAAAATTTATAGTCATTGAAATAATTTTTCTAGCAGATTCTTTCGTAATTTCTGCTCCCATTCTATCTATTCTAGAACCACTAACAATTTTATATTCAGATTCTTTTATAGTATCAACTAATTTTTGAAAATCTGCAAAATCTGTAGATAAATCAGCATCTAAAAAACCTATGTAATCAAATTGGTTGAGTGATGTTAGGTGTAATATTCCTAAACGAACGGCTTCTGCTTTGCCTCCATTTTTCTCGCAGTTATAAACGCTCATATTATTTTGACTACCTTCGCATAATTCGTTTAAAACTTTTAGGGTACTATCCGTACTTCCATCATTTACAAAACAGAGATGATAGCCTAAATTTGTTTTGATAAAGTTTTTAAAATCAGTACTAAGTAATCTTTTTTCTTCATTATAGCAAGGAATAACAACACCTACGGTTTTTTCTTGTAAAAATTGATTGTTATGATCTACATTTTCTACTACTTTAGGAGTTCCCAGTATTTTTTTTACACGTGCACCTATTTCGTTCAGACTCAATGGTTTTTTTAGATAATCATCAGCACCTAAATCAAAACCTTCTAATATGACATTTTCTTGTGTATTGCCAGACAAAACGATAACAGGTGTGTTTTTTTTTCTTCCAATTTTTATATACTTAACTATTTTAAGACCATGCGCATTATTATCAATATCTTCTTTAGATGTATTAGAGATAGAAGAAGGTAATACAGGCATATTCATATCAACTATAACTAAATCGGGTTCAATTTGATCGTATAATTGAATAGCATCGTGTACGTTGTTACAAGTATGAACCTCAAATCCTAAATCTGTTAAATACATTTCTAAAGACAATAATACGAGTTGTTGATCATCAATAGTTAATATTTTTTTCATTTTTACGTTTTTAGTTTATTATAGTACTAAATTAAGTTCAATCAATCTTCCTTTTTAGTATTTTAGACAAACACAAATATTTGTTTCGACGAATGGTTAATTTATAACGATGCAATATTTCTAAAAATTAATTTTTGCAATTACATTTACAATATAAGTTTTATTACTAACAATGTGAGAGAACCGTCAAATAAATATCTTATTTCAGCTCTATTAATTGGGGTCATTTTTCATGGTAGCGCGATATTTTTTACCTTAGAAAATACGTATGATGCACTAATTCATCTTTTTTTTGGTAATCATTATGCTCAAAATTGGTTTGAACCTTGGGATTACAGTTGGTATACAGGTTTTAACGTAATGAGTTATCCTCCATTGGTACACCAGTGTATAGGGTTACTTTCTTATGTAGCAGGGATAAAATTTAGTTTATTCTTAATTGCTATTATAGGAGTAATATTATTTATTACAGGTATTTATAGATTTTCTTTACTTCTTTCTAATGATAGGTTGGTAGCTGGATATGCGTCAATAATTTCAGTAGTTTCTTCTTCGTTTGTAGAAGCTCTGCATATTTTCGGTCAACTACCCAGCATAATTGGCATTTCAATTTTAATGCATTCCTTACCTGAAATTTATTTATTTATCAGAAAAGGATATATCAAGCATTATTTTAATGCTTTATCATTGCTTGCTGTAACGGTTTGTTCTCATCATGTCACTCCTATATTTGGAATGGTTTTTTTTATTGCCCCTTTAATAGGTATGGCTATTATTGATAAAGCACGTGAATCAACCCATTCGTTCGAAGAAGTTAAAATTCAGCTTTTTCTTAAAACATTAGTTAAACTTTTAAAAAGAATTATTGTATTTGGTTTTAGTGTTATTGTTCTAATTGTTGTTTGTATTTTACCTTATTGGATCAATTCTAAAAAAAATCCTATAACTCAAGTTCCAATTCCTCACGGGAGTAGGGATAATTTTATTGAAGTAACTTCATCAGGATTAGTGTTTTTTGTAATTCCTTGGGGGATATTACTATTTGTATTGCCTTATGTTTTTTATAGATTTTATTCAAAGCGTTATATTTTCTTCGGTTTATCCTTAGCTATGCTAACTTTATTAGGAACAGGAGGCACTACTCCATTGCCAATTAAAATTTTAGGTTCTAATGCGTTTAATATTTTAACATTAGACCGTTTTACATTTTGGGCAAGTATTATGTCTTTACCTATGTTTGGTGAATTTGTGTACAGATTAATTGAAGGGGATTTAAAAAAAGCCATACAAAACAAATACGGGAGTATATATCATAAATTTATAATAGGATTATATGCTGGAGGAATGATATTCTTAGCCATTTTTACCATTACGTTAACTTATTGTAGACCCTTACAACCCAAAAAGATTGACATGCAGCCCATTGTTAATTTTTTAAATCAGGATCAACACGACCAATGGCGTTTTTTACCCTTAGGTTTTGGTGATCAAATGGCTTATTTATCTACTCTAACAAAAGCTATGACAGTAGATGGGAATTATCATTCAGCAAGACGACTTCCAGAACTAACTTCTAGAGCCGTGGAACGCCTAGAAAATTGTAAATTCAGAGGGTTGGAGGGGATAGGCTCTTTACAACAATTTCTTACGGTTCCAGAAAAATATAATTTGAAATACATTTTTTCAAATGACAAATTCTATGATCCTATCCTTTATTACTGTGGTTGGCATAGGATAGGTTTGTTAGAAAACGGTATTATGGTTTGGGAAAAAATTAGTGTAAAGCCTTTGTCAAAAATTTTACCCAAGGACGATATCCCAAATTATTTAAAATTAATGTGGGGTATTATTCCCCTTTTTACTATTATTATTGCCTTTGTACTTAACATACAGATGATTTGGGTACAAGCATTAAAAACCAATAATAAAAACCTTACAAATTTTAAAGAACATGGATTATCTTATAATACATTTAATCAAAAACTAATTAAAGTACTACATTATTGGGGAATTTTACTTTCTTGTATTGTTATAGTTAGCTTATATTTATTTTATAGAGATGTAGATAAACAGCTTACCCCTGAAAATGTAGTGAAATCTTACTATAATGATTTAGATCATAAAGACTTTAGAGGAGCCTATAAATTAACACTTCCTATAAAAGAGTATCCTTTTTCGCAATTTATGCTTGAAATTTCTGTAAGAGACGGAATCATAAATTCGTATGCAAAACTGGATTCTATTGCTGTTAAAATAGTATTCATTGGATCTAAAAATGCAAAAGTTATTGCAGATACAAAATGGGTTACTCCATTAAAAATGATCTATAAGACATTTACACATTTTGTAAACAAAAAAAATGGGAAATGGTATATAATACCTGAAAAAAAAGATATAGATATTCCTCCTGATGAACTCTTAAGTAATAACCAAACGGAATTTTATAAACAAGGAAGAAGAAGAATTACAACCCAACAAACATATCACGAAGATGTATTGAGACAACCTGATTTAGAAATTATTTCAGCTTCACTTGTAGAAAAGAATAATAGATTTGAAATTATTGGAACACTTCAAAACATTGATAACGTTCCAGCCGATGTTATTTTAAAAGCAGATTTGTATGATCGTGATAATACAATGGTAGCCTCTTTTAATTCGAAATACACGATAAAACATAAATTAAATCCCAAAGAAACAACTCCTTTTAAGATAGAATTTGAAGAGATTGCTTGGTTAAAAAATAGTGATATAAAACCTACGAATTTTAATCCTGATGAGTTTTCACCGAAATTTTTTAAATCAAAACCAGTTCGTTTTAACTTACATGGAGAAGGGAATGTAGTAACGACTGATTTATACAATTCTGTATCTTTAAATGAATTAAATTTTAAAGAAGGTAAATTAAAAGGAAGCCTTTTTAATTTTGGAACACAAGAAGTAACAATATCTGAATTAATTGTATCCTATTATAATGCTAAAAAAGAATTGATTTATGTAGATCATTATTTTATAAATGAAGGGATACGAATTCAAAGAAAACAAGATTTTGATTATACATTATTGGATTTGAATAATTTAAAAATTATTAATTCAAGTATTAAAAATTGCTTTATAAATGGTATTTCAAATGAGTCAATCGCCCGATCTGTTTTTGAAAAAAATAACGGAAACGAATTAAATCAATTACAAGAAATAGAAGGAAAGGGATTTTCATTTATTAAAATAAATTTTAATAATTTTATTGGTAATCCAAGGTTATGAAACAAAAAGCATTCATACTTATTACAATTGGTTTTATCCTGTTTTGCGGGTTTACGAGTCTGTACAATTACAATACGTCTAAAAATTATAAACTACTGAATCGGATATTTAAAAGTGAAGCAGGAAAGAATATTTCGTTTCAATTTATAGCACCTGATAACAGTTTACTTTTTATTAACCATTCATACGGTAAAACAATTGTGTCAGGAAAAAGAAAAGGCCATTTACTTACTTTTGAAATACCTCCAATTTATACAAAAAAAACGGGAACTATTTCATGGTTTCTTATACACAAAGAAACAATTGTACTAAAAGGAAGCACAGAAATTTGTCCTACTTTCATTTCCCGAAAACCTTTAGAAGCTTATTTGGGCCCTCCAAGTACTTTGGCTGGACCGCCTCATTTTGTAATGTTTGTTACGATACCTTCAGATATTTATGATAACCCTATGCCCACTAATACAATTGTAGATTACAAAGAGCATTTTTTTGATAACATTCAGAGTAATATAATTTTGACAAAAAATTTGATTGCTTGGAAAAATATATTTGCACCAACAAAATCAGGTAAAATATTTTTATCTGCTGTAGTTAAGACTTCCGCTACAAAAGAATTTGAGGCTTTAATTTATCCAAATATTCCAACTAATTTTAGTATTGATTATACCAGACCACATTTATTTGCCGATGGAAATCAGATAACTAAGTTATTTACTAATACGATAAAAGATAAGTTTGGAAATATTATAAGTGACGCAACCCAAGTTAATTTTTTAATAACAAATTCAAAAGGAAGTCAGTTAACTACCCAAGGTACTACTTTAGAAGGTGTAGCCAATGCACAAATTTTGCATCCTGATCATAAAGAAAAATATACAATAAAAGCATTTGTAAATGGTATGGCAGAGAGCAATGTTATAAGTATAAATTATAAAGAGGTTACGACTAAAATTCCATATCAATTTATTGGTAATAGACATTTGAAAATAGGGCCTATAAAGAGTTATATGGGGCAATTAACACCTGATGGAATTGCTGTTATTACCAAAGTATATAGAAAAAACAAACTTATTGCAGAAATGAAAGAAAATACCATGAAAGGGATTGTTAATTTTAATTTCCAAAAAGAAGAATTTAGAGCAGATACATATTCATTTGAGATATCAGTTTTAGGAAAGACTATAAAAACACAAAAAATCTTATATGACAATAATAAATAACAAAAACAGTTATCGTTTCATTTTAATAAGCTCTTTTATTTTGATCAATTTATTACTGGTATACGGACTAAGTTCTATCATTGCTTTTATGAATTCTGGCGCAGATAGAGCTACGATACTACATTTAGATAAAGAACCTATAAACACGTATCTTCCAAAAATTGAATGGGAAAAAAGCAAAAATGAGGGTAGAGAAATAGAACCTCAAACATTAAAAACCATAGAAAAACAGTATTTATTTTCATGGTATATTAGAAATAATGCGCTAAATAAAAACAGATATTCAGGTTTAGCAGATTATTTTACTCAAAATAGCTATAATCAATTACTTAAAGTAGTAAATCAGAATAAAAAACAAAAAATTACCGTAGATAACACTACTTTAAAACATACTTTAAAATTAGAATTCTATAGTGAAGATGGGCAGCAAGTTGTCATAACAGATAAAAATGTTGTGGAGTTTCAAAATGTTTACCAAAACAAAAAATTTATTGCTTCTGTTAAAGACACCTCCTTATATAAGGTAATTTTACTATTAGAGGATGGCTATTGGCGCGTACGACATATTGTGAAAATGACAAAAGAACCAGAAAAGAAAAGCCTAAAAGAACCAGGAATTTTTACTATTCAAAATCAAAAAATTCACAAATCAGGAATTCCTTTTAAAATAAAAGGGATAAATTATTATCCTAAAGATTCACCGTGGGATGTGTACGGAAAAAAATATGATTCTACAGTGATCAAAAAAGATTTTAAAATTATTAAAAAAGCGAACTTAAATACAATCAGAATTTTTGTTCCGTATGAAGATTTTGGAAAAGCAGAAATTAAAAAAGATAGACTACAAAAATTAATTCAAACTATAAAAATTGCCAAGGACAACAATTTATTTGTTATTGTTACTTTATTTGATTTTTATAGTGATTATTCTATTGAAAGTTGGACACTAACACACCGTCATGCCGAAAAAATAATAACTGCTTGTAGTGAATTAGATAATATCTTAGCTTGGGATATAAAGAATGAGCCTAATTTGGATTTTGAAAGAAGAAAAAAACAAAATGTCATTCCTTGGCTCGAAAATATGATTGATTATATCAAAGAGATAGATCGAAAACATTTGATAACAATTGGCTATTCTAATAAAGAATCAGCAGAAATACTTAAAGATAAAGTAGATTTTATTTCTTTTCATTATTATGAAGAAACTAATGACTTTTTAAAAGTTTATAATGAACTAGTAAAAACAACCAAAAAACCCGTGATAGTGGGGGAATTTGGGTTATCTTCAAATAAAAACTTCTGGAACTGGTTTGGAAATTCTAAAAAAAATCAAGCAGTATATCATAAAGTAATGCAAGAATATTTTAAAAATCATGATATTTCATTCGTCTCTTGGACTCTTTATGATTTTCCTACTGTGCCAGACAACATTTTTGGAAATAAATTTTGGATAAAAAACAAACAAAAAAACTTTGGTTTTCTTGATAAGAATGGAAATAAGAAACCAGCTTTTTTATTTATATCACATTAATATTTTTTGAAATTTATTAAAAATAAAGATAGGTGGATTTGTTTTGTCAGTTTATTTTCGCTCATATTTATTTAAATTAAAATTTCCGAATCTCTCAAATAATAGATATAAAAACTTCTATCTTATTTTAGCATTTGGGATAATACCTGATTAAACCCAGATTATGCGTTAGCCTTTGTGATGAAGATGAAAAAGGGCAAAGAAGTTAAAAAGGAACAGAAATTTTTTACCACAGTTGTAGTTTTCCTATCTATCTTTGAGAACAAAAAAAGGGATCCTTTTTAGATTCGAAGTCATTTTTATCTGTACTAAATTTAATGCGTAATCTGGGGTACATAATGAGTTCTAAAAACCTTATATTAAAGCGTTATTACCATGTATCAATTGATTAATTTCATATAGATATTGATCAGCTATTTTATTCATTGTTAAAGCACTAGCTACTGTATAATTATTATATGCTAATTCTCTTCTATAATTATCATTTTGTAAAATTTTATGAATGGCTGCGGCTAAAGATTCAACAGATTCTGAATCAAAAAACTCTCCTTTATATCCTTCTTCTTCTACAAGTAGAGCCAAATCGCCTAGATTAGGCATTACAACCGCTTTTCCATAACTTCCTGCTTGATGAAGTACTCCAGAACTACCAGTAGTAGAGGTATATGGAAAGACCACTACAGTACTTTCTGTAAAAATTTTTTCTACATCTTTTTCTTCAACATATCCCGTAAAAAATAATCCGTCTACGTTCGTATATTTTTTTTGAACACCTTCTAGATATCCTAGAGTATTTGGACTATCAGTACCAGCAATCACTATTTCTATAGGATCCGTATATTGTTTTCTAATTTCTTGTACCGCGTCAATTAAAATTTCTACTTTTTTATACGTTCCAAATTTTCCAAATGCCATTACTTTTTTGGGACCCGCAGGTAAATCAAAATTGGGTTGAGAAACTGTTTCAAAAGAACCATGGGGAATTAAAACCACGTTGTTTACTTTATATTTTAATTTTAAAATTTCAACATATTTACTTATGGTAACAGAAACTTTATTGGCTTTTAAGATAAAATAAGTTAGACTAGTTCCTATGCCATTATAAATATTTTGCATTAATTTATTTTTTGTGAAACCAGCAGTATTTAAGTCAACTTGTTCAAGTATATTGTGCATTAGAACCATGGTTTTAAATCCTAATAACCGTAAAATAAAGGGTAATAAAAGGCCTAATGCAGCGGGTATTTTTTTATCGCCAAACTTTACAAATTGCAAGTTAAACAAAACAGCATCAGGTTTAGTGTTTATGACAGCTTTACAAATAGTAAAAATAATTTTGTAACTATTAAAGGACCAACATTCATTTACTTGAATTTTTTGACTATTTTCAAAATCAAGTTGTTTGTTCTCTGGTGTTTTGTCACACATTAAAATTAGTTCAGAAACTTCATCTTTTTGAACAAAATTTTTTACTAGATGATATCCATATTCGTTAAGCGTAACCTTGCTAGGAGGAAATGATGTTATAACTGCTAGTTTCATAGTTTGTTTTACTTTAGTTTATAGTTGTTTGGGTATATCTACAGATTACTTATTTTAATGGTTTTAAATCTAACATGAACTAAGGAATAAATTACCTGAAACAAAAGTAAAAAAAGCATGGTAAGAATCTGAACATGAACAACCTGATTTAAAGATTCATGGTAAAGGGTAATTAATACTACTTGAATACATCCAAAAAGGGCTGAAATAAAAACAGGTGTATAATTATTGATAGATAGATAGTAATAGGTTAAAAGGTTGGCAATAACAAAAATTGTAGTTGCTAAAGCATATTTCCACAGAATGGAAGCGATTACTAAATATTTTTGACCAAACATTATTAATAAAATTTCTTTTGAAAAAAGAGCCGAAAAAACGATTATAACAAATGATAATACAACGATATAAAAAACATAATTAAACAATATGCTCTTTGTTTCTTCTCCTTGTTTTTTTAATAATATAACCTTGGGTAATAATAACATTATAAACATCCAAGAAACAAAATAAATGACTCTTCCTATTAGAGCAATAGATGAATATAAACCAGCTTCATAATTTGGGAAATAATGTTTAACCAAAATAATGTCACTATTATTAATAATAATTTGAGTAAATTCATAAAAAGCGGTTATTAAAAAAAACAACCTTACTTCCTTAATCCAATTGGAGGTTTTAGTGTTGTGAAAATAATTTTGTAATTCAATTTTTTTGTAAGGAAATAAACCACAAATTATGGATATGAAAATACCTGATGCCACCATGTTGGATACAGCTGATTTTGGAAATACAAATAGCAATACATAAGTAACGATTAACCTACTTAACATTTCATACAAATAGGATTTCGATAGATTATAAAAATAACTTTTACCTTGTTCTATTCCGCGCTTTATACTCATTAAAAAATAAAATGGAATGGCACAACCAAAGATTGCAAACATTGTATTGGTTTGAGTCTGAAATATTTTCTGAAAATTTTCTGAAAAAAGGAAAAATACAGAACCTATTATAAGTCCTAAAGCAATTGCAATTTTATTAAAAAATACAATCAACGTTTTGCGTTCGTCTTCTTGTAAGGTAACCGTAAACTTAGTTGTAGCTATTTGAAAAGTCATACCTAAAAATGATAGAACTAATAAAAGCGTAATTAAAATGGCTGTATCAGCAAAAATTTGAGGCCCCAAAATTCTTCCCAAAACCAAGTTGTATAAGTAGTTTCCTAAATTTACAATCAGCATCACAAACATAAAGTACCTGTCCTTACTTAATGTGAGTGATGAGAAAATGGATTTATTTAAGGATAATACCCTCATTATGTATGATTTCACAGGTTTACTTTTCTTAAAATATGATTACTTTTTTCATCTTTAAACATTTTTTCGATTTTTTTACTTTTCGAAAATATCTGAAAAACAACATGTTCCGAAACAGCCTTTTTGTATAATAAATACAAAGCCCTTACACATATTCGATCAATTTCTTGATCTTTTTCAAATAAAATTTGAATTCTTTTAGGATGGGTATTTATTAATGAATGGAAATAATTAACGACAGAGTTTATATTTTGTGCTCCCATATTTCCATTTATTTCATAAATTTCTGAATTACAAGTTATTTTAAGTGACATAACTAATGGTTTTAAAGTTAATACTCTGGTTCTCATACAAATTTCTAAATAGAAAAAAATAAAAGAACTCTTTTTCGACGAATAACGTTTTCCTTTAGTTTAAAATACGATGAATTATGATTAACTTAGTCATATAATACATTCTATCCATGCTAAATGTTATAAAGTATATCAGTATTTTAATTTTTACCTGTAATTGTTTTTCTCAAGAAATGGTATCGGGTTTTAATTATCTTGAAACGGGAGAATTTGAAAAAGCAGCACTCTTTTTTAAAAACATACTTCAAGATTATCCTCAAAATAAAACGGCTCGCTTATGTTATGCAAGGGCTATAGGGTTGAATAAAAAACCAGAAGAAGCCATTGTTTTGTTTAAAAAATTACTTGATGACTACCCTAATGATTTTGAAATTAAGTTAAATTATGCTGAATCAATGCTCTGGAATAATCAATTCATAGAGGGAAAAACATACTACGAAAATTTAATAGCTTTAGATTCAAAAAGTTTTCCAGCGGTTTTAGGATATGCAAATTGTCTTTCTAATTTGCGTGAATATGAAAAAGCACTATCCTATGTAAATCAAGCATTAGAACTATCAAAAAACAACCCCAATGCACTTATTTCTAGAAAATACATACGATTAGGATATGCAGACCAATTGTCAAAAAAAAATTTAATAGAGGAGGCTTTGAAATTATTAGATGAGAATTTAATAGATACTCCTGATGACACAGAAACAATTCTTAATAAAGCCAATTTATTATTGATAAAGAAAGATTATACTAATGCAAAAAGAACCTATTCTAAATTAAATAAAACACTCAATGATTCAATAGTATCTCTTAATGGGTTAGCCTTAGCAAATCATTTAGATGATAAGGAAAAAAAAGGGTTACGTTATGCTTTGATGGCTAAAGTAAAATTAAACCAATCATTGGACAAGACGATCGTTAATCAAACTACAGAAAGATATATTCAAACATTAATTTGGAACAAGAAATTTACAAAAGCCCAAAATGAAATTAAGGACTTTAATATAAAAACACGAAATAGTTCACAGAGTATAGCTCTTCAGGCAATGTTAAACATTTATAAAAATGATTTTTTGGAAGCAATTACAGAATACAAAAATCTTTTAGCAAAAGATTCGATTTCTTTTGATGGGAATTTAGGAATTGCAAATGCGTATTATGCAAATGATCAAATTAAAGACGCATACAACGCTGTAAATAAGACATTAACTATTTTTGAAGGACAAAAGGATGCTAATGGTTTGTTAAACAAATTAAATGAAAAATTCAGCCCATTTATTGAAGAAAAGATTAGTTATTCGTTTGATAATAATAAAAATAGTGCCGTTTCTTCTTCCACGACCGTTACTTATCCTATTAATTTAAAAACTTCTTTGATAGGTAAATATACGTATAGAAAAACTAGAAATACGATTAGTGATCAATTGGCTAAATCTAATGATTTTATTGCAGGTGTTAATTATGAATTATTTTCTAAATTAACTTTAACGTTTTTAGGAGGATTAACAACTGTAAATTCATTTTCAGAAGATTACAATCAATTTTTAGCACAAGTTTCGGTAAAAGCTAAACCGTTTAAACTTCAAGAAGTGGAAGGCGGTTATTTGCGTGAAATTCAAAATTTTAATACGGAATTGCTCAATAGAAAAATTATAAATAACCATTTATATATTAATTATAATATTGCAACTAATTTTAATTTAGGTGGTTTTATACAGTATTTTAGGACTCAACAAAGCGATGACAATAACCGAAATCTTTTATTTACATCAGTATATTATACTCTACTATCAAAACCAATAATTAAAACAGGGGTTAATTACCAATTCATAGATTTTAGCCATCAAAAACCGTTGTTTTATTTTAGTCCATCCAAATTTAATGCGTATGAAATCTTTGCAGATATAATTAGAGACGATAAAACAATAGAATCAAAAGGAACCTTTTATCATTTCATTGCCGCTGGAGGCACACAATTTATAGAAGATAATAAAAATCAACTTACGTATAGATTACAAGGTAAACTAGGTTATAAATTCAGTTCTCGTTTAAACTTACATTTGTACGGCTTAAAAAGCAATATTGCTTCCAGTACTGCTGCTGGATTTACTTATACTGAAATAGGTTTGGGATTTAAATGGATATTTGCAAAATCTTTAAATCAAAAAAGGTTGCTCAAATAGCGAGCAACCCTTAATTATTTATGGTCTTTAGAACTAATTAATAAACAGTTTGGTCGTTTTATACGGATCGTTAGAATCTACAATTTTACAAAAGTATATTCCTTTTGGCAGGTCTCTTTTTGATAAAGTGATTGAGTTGAATCCTGCGTTGGTATCCACGTCAAATTGCATTACAATTTTTCCTAATTGATTTACAACTTGTACTTTCATAGTACTAGCTTCATTTGCTATAAATTCAATAGTGGCTTCGTTATTTACTGGATTAGGATAAACGGCTACGTCTAAGGGTTCATCGCTAACTAAAACTCTATTTTCTGAAAAACGGATATTTTCTAGTGCTAATTCTTTTATAACCTCTTGGCCGTTTGTAGTCATAATAAAAACGATTGTTTTAACATCATCTAATTTTACTGTTTCCGAATTATTAATTAAGGAAGAAATAGATAGATTAAACTCCCTCCAACTATTTGTTAATTTAACTGTTGTATAAGGTTGATTTTCCCAATTGGATATACTTGATTTTATGAAACGGATTTCTAAATTGCCAGTACCTTTCGCTCTAAATTTAAAACTGTTGTAATCAGATAAATTAACTGCCTGAAATCTTGGCGTTAAAGCACGATAAACACTTATGTAATTAGATACTTTTGCACTTAAACTTACATTTCTTTCTACAGGAAATTCATTAGTTAAGGCTTTATAGTTATTAGGTTGAATTTTGTAATTCAAAACAGTTGTCCCTTTTGCTGAACTGTCTAATCCCCAAGGACCATCAGATAAAAACAAGTCATCAGGGACTGTTGTGTTTTTGCCAATTCTCATACCCACGTCAAATATAGAACCAATAGGGTAATCATGTTGTACTAGAAATTTTTTATCTAAATTAATACTTGTGGTAAAGTTTTCAAAAGTTGAGGTTTCGGAAAGTCTTTTACCACCGTCAAAATCTACAGTTGGTACGCCAGACGGATTAATGATATCTAAGTATAGTTTTCCATTAGAATATTTACCTTTTTTAACAAATACCGTTGGCGGATTGGAAACATTATATTCTGTAATGGTTTTTTGATTATTTATTAATGAAATTAACTCAGCACCTAGTTTGTATAAATTATCTAATGAATTGGTCCAAATTTGAAAATTATAATACGTTGTGTTTTGTTGGTATTTATCTAAATTCCAGTGGCTATCTATAGAAAAATTATTTTCATTATTAGTCAATCTAGCGGCTAAACTCATTGAGTACTCAATAGTTCCATCAGTATTTTTTATGATAGAACGTATAAAATTCTGCTCATTTAATTGTATAGTAGAAACAGACAAGATTTCGGCACCTAACAATCGGTCACAAATGTATTTGGTATGTTCATACACCCCATTGTTTGTTTTGATGGCAATCATACTACCAATAGTTTTATTGTTTTTGATGTAATCTACAGAATAAACATCAGTTGCGTTCGTAATTTGAGTTAAATCAAAAGGGGTAGATTCAATAACCGAATCTTCGTTAAGTACTTGTAGTGGAATAAAAGATTGAAGAGTAAATCGAGTATTTCTACTTGCATAACGTGCGTTTTTTTCTATTCTAGAAGCTTTGTTACGATCAAAAGTATAATTGGTTTTAACTCGGTTATAGTTACGTTTATTTATAGCATCTCCCAATCTATTATTACTTTCTAATCCCCCATTATTACCTCCTGAAGTTTCATCTACAACAGCACAAGATCCCGTTCCAGAACAAGAAGGATCATCACAATCAACCAGTCCGTCACCATCATCATCAATTCCGTTTGAACAATCTTCTTGCGGTACAGGAGCAGTAGGACAACGGGCACCATCGTTACTTGAACTGGATGGTCCAAAAGCAAATAGGTTAGAATTGATTATGTTTGAACCTGTTAAATTCTGAACATTTCTAATAATATAAATAGTTCCTGTATCATTTGATGAAACATAAAAATTACCATCTACATCAAAATAGACAGCTCCATAGGTATAATTTAACCCTGCTATAATAGGTACTTCTCCTAAACTTTGTACACTTCCAGTGGAGGGAGTAATTCTGTATAAAATATTTGTACTTTTTTCTACAGTGTATAAGTTTCCATCAACCGCGTTAAAGGCCCAATCGTAAACATTTATAGAAGTACTGAGTGGATAAGAAGTAATATACTGTCCGTAGGTTGCAGAATTTGGGTTAACATCTATTTGATAAATGAAACTACCTATTTTTAAGAAATACACGCCATCGGAACGAATATCTCCAACAAATCTACTCCCTGTGGGTAATTGAGGTATATAATACGAAGTGGTTTGAAAATCAGCTCCTATCCGTACAATAGTATTTGCAGGAGTACTTAAGGACCCCCACATATAGCCATCAGTAGGGTTATACCCTGCGGCATTAATTGTACCTGGAGTAATATCGGTTGCTATTAAGGTGGCTGTTCCTGATGATAGATTTATTGCATATAAGTCATTCATTTGAAACAAATAAGCGTTATAATTACAATTAAAAGGCTGATTTTGACTAAATGAAGATAGATTAGCAAGGTTTAAAATAATTGCTAATCCATATTTTACTGATGATAAAACACTATTTTTCATGACCTTACTATTTTAATCTGATAGTAAAGTTATATAGTTTTTTAATGTTTTGATTGGATTTTTGATCGTTGAATTTAAAGTATAGACAAAATGTAATTATCTATAGATGAATATAATAGTATTAGAGTAGATTAAGTCTATTCATTAATTCGGGTCTGTTGGATCGGCTAACAGGTATTACTTCTTTTCCTATAAGGACGCTATTATCCTCAATATCTATAATTTTTTTTACATTTATTATGTAAGAACGATGTACTTTTAAGAATAAATGATTAGGCAGTTTATCTTCAATTTTTTTGAGTGTTGAGTGAACGGTATAATTTTTACTTTCTGTTTTAATAACAATATAGTCTCCTTTTGCTTCTATTAAGTTAATAGATTGAAAATTAATTTTTATAAGTCGTCTATCAATGTTTATATAAAAATCATTAGATTGATCTTGAATTTTGTTAGTATTTTCTATAGGCGATATTTGATTATCGTGACTTACTAAAGAGGACTTAAATTTTTGGATGGCTTTATCAAAACGTGCCTGAGTAATAGGTTTTACAATATAATCTACTATACAGTCATATTCAAAAGCTTCTATTGCATAATTTTTGTCAGATGTAATTAGAATGATTTTAGGAGGATTTTTAACGGTTTGTATAAAATCAAAACCTGTAAAATCAGGCATGTGAATATCAAGAAATATTAGATCCACAGAATTTTGATTTAAATATTTCATAGCTTGAATTGCATTAGAAAACTCTTCAACGACATTCATTTCCGAATAATTAGAAACCATTTGGTAAATTATGGTTCTTGCTAAAGTTTCATCATCTACAATAATACAATTCATTCATTAGGTCAATTGATCAACAAATTGTTGCATAGCATCTAAAATAGCCTCAAATTCTAGCTGTAAATCCGTTGATTGTTTCAGTAAATTTATTTCAAACTCTTCAGCAAGATAATAACTTTTTTCCATTCCTAAAACAGAAATTTTATGTTTAAGCTTATGTACAGAAGAAGCTGTTTGTTGGAATTTTTTAGCGGTTATGTTTTCTTTATAATTATTGATTTCTTCTGGTAATTCTTGTTTTATTATAGAAATTATTTTTGCTCTAAATACAATATTATCTCCTGATAATTGTTTGATATAGTTTTCGTTAGGTTGTTCCATGTTGTTTTGATAAAGTGAAATAAAATGTTGATCCTTCATTTTCTTTGCTTTCTACCCAAATTTTTCCGCTATAAAAAAGTATGATTTTTTTTACAATAGATAAACCTATACCCGATGAATTGTTATTATTTTCTAATTTTGTAAAGACATTAAAAATCTTATCAAAATATTTCGAACTTATTCCTTTTCCATTATCTCTTATGTAAAAAAGATAATCTTCTTCTTGATCTTTGTAACCTATTTCAATAACCCCTTTTTCTTTGTCCATTGAATTTAAGGCATTATCTATTAGGTTTTGAAAAATTTGCTTAAATCTAATCGTATTTCCATAAATTTTAGGAAGATTTGAGGGGATATACACTTTAGTGTTCAAAGGGATATGAAAACTTTTTAGTACTTCTTCACAGAGTATATTAAAATCGACTAATCTGTCGCTGGTTTCTAGTTTATCAATAGTAGAATATTCTAAAATTCCTTTGATTAACAGATCCATTTTTTCTACATTCAGCAATACTGAATTTAGCGAGTTTAAACAATCATCTCCTATTCTGCCTTTATTGTCTTCAATGAACCAACTGACTAATGTATGTATGTTTCGTAGAGGGGCTTTTAGGTCATGTGAAACTACATGAGCATACTCGTTTAACTCTTGATTTTGTTCTTCTAAATCTTTTAATAAGGTTTCTCTTTGTTTGTTTATAGAAATAATTTCTATAGTTTGTTTTTTTAATTTTTCTACAAGATCTTTCTCATTTTCTATTTCATTTAGTGTAGACTTGATAGCCATTGAATTAATAATTTCCTCAAGATTTTTATTGATTTCTTTTAAATTAATTGTTTCAAGCCTTAATTTATCATTTGCTTCATAGAGTTCATCAGAACTTATTTTCATAGCTCTTTGAGACATTTTTAATTGCTCGTCATAATTATTGTATGAATCATTAATAGCATTAATAAAATCCTGATTTAGTAATAAATCGGCACCTTCTTTCTTTAAATATTTATCTATTTGTCTACTTAGTAGAGAATTCATTATTCACTTATTAAAGTTAAAGTCATTGTTTGATTGTGTAGCTCACAGCTAGATTTTCCACCAAAAGGAGCTATTTCTCCATAGGAATAAAAGCCACTAATGATTGCTTGATTACCAATTGTTTTTTTTACTTCTTCAATTTCTTCCTCTACTCTTTGATCCATTATTAATTTTCTACCGATACAACTAACTAATAACGCAAATTCAGGCTTGTTTATTCTATTTTGCATTGCTTCTTGAGCTGCTTTTAGAGCACCTTCTGTAAGTCCATCTACCGATGCCATCATTAATTGTACTTTCGAATTGATTGGAACATCACCTGCGAGCGTCATGGAATTATTATTTTCATCTATACTTAGTACGGTTCTTACAACAGCTCTTACTTTATTTTCAGCTTTTACATGTAATGGATATAATAATGCTGCTTTGGGTAGTTCGTTTGCTTTCTCACCAAGGTATTTTCTATAAAGTTCTAGAGCGGGTTTATCGTCTATTTCGTATAAAATATTGGCTTCTGATTTTGTAATTAATCGTTCAGGACCAAATGTGAGCCACCCACCATGACTAGCTACTGATATTTCTAGTGTTTCACCATATAACCCAATCAAAATAACCTCTCCTGCTTTTGGATTTTCTTTATAGGAAGCTAGTGTTTTTTCAAATTTATCATCATCTCCACAGATTCCACCTGAAATAGGCACGTTATTAAACATTACTGATTCAATCCCCGCTATTAATGAACTACCATTGACAAAGCTGCCTTCGGAAATTACGATTAAATGTTTTAGACCTTCTTTAGGTATATCCCGAGATAATTTTTCCCCCAATAAGGAAGCATCTAGATGATAATCTTTTATATTGCCATTTTTGATAACAAAGGTAGATTTTTCAAATTCTATGGCGGTAACATGAACTGTGTCATTTATTACGTTCGTATCAATAATTTCTCCAGAGGTAGACCCAAAAACGAAATGTTCGTAAGGAAATTCTTTTCTAATTTTTTCTATAATGCTAGGGTCTTCTAATAGTTGTCTGTTACCAAAAACCAAAACGAAAGGATTTTTTAATTCTTGCTTAGAAAACGCATAGTTCCATTCAAGATTTTTTTCTAGAAATGCTTGTACTATTTTCATTGTATTGATTTTGGTATTTTAATAAAAAAAGTGGTTCCTATATTTTCTTGACTTTCAAGCCATATTTCTCCTTTATAGTTTTCAATAATTTTTTTTACTATAGAAAGTCCTATTCCTGTAGATTTTTCATGTTTGGTAAAGGATTGAAATATGGTAAAAATTTTATCTTGATTTTCAGGGGCTATGCCAGGACCATTATCTTTTATGCTGAACAAATGACTGTCATTAGTATCTTTATAATCTACGATTACTTTTCCTTGAGGTTTGTCTATATAGGTTACAGCATTACTAATTAGATTTTGAAATAATTGTTGCATCCTATACCGATCAGCTGTAATAATTGGTAAAATAGTAGCCACGGTAACTTCAACATTTTCTGGAATATGAATTATTTGAATTGTGTTTTGAACGATTTCGTTTGTATCAACTTCTTCGTAAACACTTTCTAATGTATCGATTTTAGAATAGGTTAAAATTCCTTGAATCAAATGATCCATTTTTTCAACTTTGCTTTCAATCATTTCAAGATAACTCAATGTTTGCTCACTAAATTCTTTTAGATTGTCTTCCTTGATCCAAGAAATTAACGAATGAATACTTCTAAGAGGCGATTTTAGATCATGTGAAACGATTTGGGCATAGTCATTGAGTTGTTGGTTTTGTTTTTTGAGCCTGAGTAACAATCGTTCTTTTTGTAGTTCAAGATTTTTTTGTTGTGTAATATCTAAATGAATACCTATTGAACCAATTATATTCCCTTTTGCATCGTAATTAGGACCGCCGCTAATTACCCAATAACGATCGTCTCCATTTTTCGTTTTGGCTAAAACTTCATAAGAATCAGATACTCCGTTTTTTCTTGCTTTATTTTGATCTGCTAATAGCATTTTGCTTGTATCATTTGCTAGTAATTCGGTGGCGTTTTTACCTATTATTTCATTTATAGAATAACCACTCATCTCTAGAAATGACTGATTGGAAAAAAGAATAACATCGTCATTATCTACTTCAAGTAGTCCTAGGTTCATATTTGCAATGATACTGCTATACTTTTCTTTTTCATATTTTAGGGCTTCTTGATATGATTTTTCGTTGCTAATATCTTCTTCTATTGCAAAAAATTTAATAATTTGCCCATCGTTATTTTTTAATGCTTGTCCATGAATTCTAACCCAGTATTTGGTTTTATCTTTAGTATAATTTAATATTTCGCAATTAAAAGGTTCACCCTGTGAGAGTTGTTTTTTTAGATAGGCTATAGTTTCCTTGCTGGTTTCTTCGCCTTGAAGAAATGAACCTGGTTTTTTCCCTATTACTTCTTGATTGTTATAACCCGTTACTTTTTCAAAACTTTCATTCACCCACTCAATTTTACCTTCTTTATCGCAAATAATAACAGCATTTAGGTTTACTCTTGCAATAGAGGATAAGACTTGAAGTTCTTCTTTATCTTTTTCAAGTATTTTTTGTTGTTGATTGATTTTAAGAACCAATTCATTTAACTCTTGATTTTGAATTTCTTGATTTTTTAAGACATGTAATAGATCAATCAATGGGTCATTGAAGGCAAAATCCTGAAGGGTTAAATTGTTTTCTACGACTTCTTTTACAGAATTAAACCAAGGAGATCCTGTAAAAAGATAAAATTTTCCATGTTGGTTTATTTGACCTCTAAGAATTACTTTTTTCGTATAGGTGTGTATTATGACTAATTGGTCTAATGTTTGAGTAAAATTATTCAAATCAATATTTTCAAA
>NZ_PCMX01000029.1:63150-136558 GCF_002530675.1 Flavobacterium columnare NBRC 100251 = ATCC 23463 | reverse complement strand
TAAGGATATATTTTATAAATGGCTCCAATGGTTATAAAAGAATAATCAAAACTTAAAGTATAGTTTTTACCTAAAGCATTGTTGAATGTTAATTTGTCTCCTGTGTTTCTGTAAAGGATTTCACCTTGTAAGGCTACTCTTGTATTGGGTAGTTTAGCATTTACAAAAAAACCGCCTTCTACTCCGTAACTTCCTTTAGAATCTAGGCTAAAATGAGTTAAAGAATTGTCTCTGCCAACAATCATTTCGGGAAGATTACTAACGGATGAATGCACCGCACCTATTTTTAATCCGTATGTAAAAGGTTCTGTATGTTGTGAATAAAATTTATTGAAAAAAAGAAAAATTGTGAGAGATATAGTTTTTTTCATTGTTTTTTTTCAAAAATAAGAAAATTCTATAAAAATATAGCTTTATATGGTTTGTTTATTAAATAATTGTTTGTCTGGGTTTTTTAAAAAATATTATTGTGCTGTTTTAAAAAAATAAGGTCTTAAAAGAATCCTTATGTAATTATTGTATACTTCGTCCTGAAAAAGGTTGTTTGTTTATGCTAATAACCAAAACAAAAAGATTTGTTAAAAATTTGTAAATTAATTAAAAAGTTGGTCTAAACTGTATAACTCTGAAGAGAGTTATACAGTTTATTAAGGTATTAGAAAGGGTGTTTTGCGAAAAGAAGTAATTATTCTTAATGAGCAATAGTTGATATTAACTCGGAATTAAAAAAAATCCAGGATTCGTTCAAGAGCCATTCCTCTAGATCCTTTTATTAAGATGGTGTTGTTGTTTATTCCGTTAGGTTTGTTTTCAACAAAATCTTCAAATGATGTGTAATAATGTATGTGTTCTTTTTCTATTTTTGAAGAGTAAAAATTTTTCCCAATAAAATAAAAATTAATAGAAGTGTGGTTTAGGATGGATTCTATTATTTTCTTGTGTTCGGTTAGGCTTTCTTCTCCAAGTTCAAACATATCGCCTAAAAAGGCAATTTTGGAGCCGTCTAGTTGTTGGAAATTGCTTATAGCGGCAGCCATACTACTAGGGTTAGCATTGTAAGCATCTAAAATTATTTTGTTGTTTCCTTTTTCTATTAATTGCGAACGATTGTTTGCGGGGATATAGTTTTCAATAGCCTGTTTTATATCTTGTTCTGATACATTAAAATAAGTTCCAATGGAAATAGCTACATTAATATTATTGGAATTGTATATTCCAATGAGGTTCGATTGGATTTCAATTCCGTTGTATTTTATTTTTACGAATGGATTGGCTTCAATTTTATTTATAATGATGTTTGCTTTTTTATTGTTATCGGTTGAAAAGGTATAACGATTGATGTGTTGTGTTTTTTCTTCTTGAATAGAGTCGTCCAGGTTAACAAAGGCCGTTTTGTTATGAGTTTTTAAATAAGTATACATTTCACTTTTTCCTTTTATAACACCTTCTATGCCTCCAAAACCTTCTAAATGAGCTTTTCCAAAATTAGTGATATAACCAAAATCAGGCTCGGTTATAGAACACAATGACTCGATTTCTTTTTGATGATTTGCGCCCATTTCAACAATAGCAATATCAGTATCTTCTTTGATAGAAAGCAAGGTTAGCGGGACACCAATGTGATTGTTTAGGTTGCCTATGGTGGCTATTGTTTTATACTTTTTAGAAAGTACTACGTTTATTAATTCCTTAGTGGTTGTTTTTCCGTTGCTGCCAGTTAGTGCAATAATAGGAAGTCCTAGTTGATTACGATGGTAGTTAGCAAGTTCTTGTAACGCTTGGAGTGAATTATTTACAAGTAACATTTTATTCTCATCGGTGTAATATTTTTTATCGTCAATAATAACGAAAAGAGCTCCTTTGTTTAGGGCTTCTTGGGCAAATTCGTTAGCATTGTAATTGTCTCCTTTTAAAGCTATGAAAAGGCTGTTAGGACTTATTTTGCGTGTATCCGTGCAAACGGTGTCACACTGTAAAAAGCATTGGTATAATTCTTCTATTCTCATAAAGCTAAAGTACTAAAAAAATAAAATCCCGCAAAAGCGGGATTTTATTTTAAACGAAAGTATGTTATTTTCTATTTCTTGGTGTTTTTTTGAAGTCTGACTTAGGACCTACGCGAGACATAGCACATCTAAATCCGATAAAATCGGTAGCTAGGTCTTGGTTTAAATATCTTCTTGAAGCAGGATCTAACCAGTAAGCTCTGTCTTTCCAAGACCCCCCTTTGTATACTCTTACATTGTCGCCTACTAATGTAGTTCTTTTGTCCGATTTATCAAATTTACGATCCACTTTTCCTGTGCTATCTGGAGCTACTTTATGGATAGGTGAGTTGTACATTCTTTTTTTATCTTTTAAATCTTCTCCTAACTCATCATTTAGGGTATAGAAACGGGAGGATTGTTTGTCCCCATCTCTAAAGCCTATGTTGTTGCTTCTTGAAAAGTTTTGTCTTAAATAGGTTTCGTTTTCGTCAACTGGAACTTGAGCAATTTCGCCTGGTTTGTTTCTAGATAATACTTTACCATTGCTTAAAGTGTCATATTTTATAGTTTCGGAAGTAACAAAAACTATTTTACCATCTTTGTCTATTTGGTTTTTAGTATAAACGTTTCCACGGAAATAGTTAAAATCATTAGCTTCATCATCTACTATAGGGCGGTAAACGTCTTGTACCCATTCGGCTACGTTACCAGCCATATCATAAAGACCAAAATCGTTTGGTTTGTAAGATTTTACAGGAGCTGTAATATCTGCATTGTCATCCGACCAACCAGCAATTCCTCCATAATCTCCTTTTCCTTGTTTGAAATTAGCCAACTGATCTCCTCGTGTTACTCTATTTCCAGAACGAGTGTATTGACCTTTCCAAGGATATTTTTTTTGCCCTCTGTATGTGTTGTATTCACGAGTTCCCACATCGGAAGCAGCTGCGTATTCCCATTCAGCTTCTGTAGGAAGTCTGTATTCAGGGAGTAATAAACCTGAAGTTTTTTGAGCATATACATTTTTAGGACCATCAGTACTAGCAGTTGCTGGATCTTTTCCAGATTTTTTAGCTGATTTGGCACTAGATCTACCGCGGCTTTTTTGAAGTATGATTTCTTCATTTCCGCCAAAAGAGGTAGAAGGAGATACTAAATAAGCCTCTGTGTCAAAACTGTTATTAGCATCAGTATCTACTAGTTTAGCACCTTTCTTCATGTAGCCTTCTCTTTCTAAAAGGGCTTCATTTACGCGGTTAGTTCTCCATTTTGCAAACTCTGTGGCTTGTAACCAATTAACACCAACCACAGGATATTGAGAATAAGCAGGATGGCGCAGATAATTATTAGTCATCGTTTCATTATAACCTAAACGATTTCTCCACACTAAAGTGTCTGGCAATGCACCATTGTATATGTGTTTGTAATTTTCTTCTGTTGGAGGAAAAACTCTTTTAATCCAATCTAAGTACTCCATATACATTATGTTCGTTACTTCGGTTTCATCCATATAAAAAGACTGAACATGTTGCTGCGAAGGAGTGTTATTCCAATCATGCATAACGTCATCTTGAATTTTTCCCATCGTAAACGTTCCTCCTTCAACTAAAATTAGACCAGGACCTGTTTCTTGTTTGGTAAAACTCGAGTTGTACTGGAAACCTCCATTAGGATCATTAATTTTCCAGCCTGTTGCAGCTGAAGTGTCTTTAGTACTAGACTTTTTACTACAACTGGTAGTAAAACTTAAAAGCACCATAGCAGATAAAAGCGCTCTTACTGTCATCGTTTTGTTTACTTTCATACTTTCAGTAGGTAATTATTTAAAGTGATGCAATATAATAATTAACGAGTAATTAGCAATAATACTTACTAAATTATTTTTTCAGCATAGAATTATTCTATAAATATAATAAATCATTAACGATTAAAAAAGTGGTTTATTGCTTATTTAAGTTTATTTTTACCGATAATATTGTCAAATAATTTGGTTTACTTGTGTATGAAATGGGTGTTAATTTTTTTTAGTTTTTTACATTGTTTTTATTTAGAGGCTCAATCTTTAGGGAATATAGAATTAAGTTGGACTACAAAACCTTTAAGATATGATGAAACAAGAATAGTAGCAATTCCTAATTTTCAGCCAGAAGGGCTGGTCTTTAGTTTTGAGAACAAAAGTTTATTGTTTTCAAAAAAAATTGCTGAAAATAGTTTTTCAGAAGAAAGCTCTTTAAAATGCTATGAGATAATAACAGATGAAATTGAAGCATCTGAATTGGGGATTTTAGATCCAAAGAACATTAATGAGTCTATAGATTTCAAAATAAAAAATGTTACCTTTAGAGATGAAACTTCGGTTGTTTTAAGTTTTAATCCAATATATAAGGAAGGAAATGTTTATAAAAAAGTTATTTCTTTTAGTTATTTCTTTAAAGAAAGTGTAAATAAAAAAATGTTTGCAAGAGCTACTACTGGAAATTTACAAAATTCAGTATTACGAAAGGGGGGGTGGAAAAAGTTTTATATTGAAAAATCAGGAGTATATAAAATAACTAAATCTTTTTTGTCTCAATTAGGGATTGATGTTAATGCAGATCCTCGGACTCTGAAGATTTATGGTAATGGAGGAGCTATGATTCCTTTGTTAAATTCTGAAAATTCTAATTTAGATTTACAAGAAAACGCAATTCAAGTAATAGGAGAAGAAGATGGTGTTTTTGATGATTCTGATTATGTTTTATTCTATGGGTTAGGTATGGATAAATGGAGTGAGGAAAATAGGACTCATAATAATTTATATGCGGATAAATCCTACTACTATATAACCAGTGGAGAAGATAAAGGAAAAAGAATACAAACAAAAGTCCAACCTGTTGGTTCCGCGCACGTTTTTTTTGATAAATATGATTTTTATGCCTACCACGAAGTTGATAAATATAATATAGGTGAGTTTGGGAGACGTTGGTTTGGCGAAGAGCTGCATTTAAAGTCTAATTACACCTTCGATTTTTTTGTGCCTAATCTAGTTTTGGGAGAAGAGGTTGTTGTTAATCTTAGTTCTGTTGCAACCAGTGCTAAGTCTTCAAGTATGAACGTAGCTATAAATGGCACGAATCAAGGACTGGTTACTTTTTTGGGAATTTCAGATTTAAGTACAGTAAAAGGGCAAGAAGGTGTTTTTCTGACAAGGTATAGAGAAAATACTTCAAATACGATATCAGTTGCTTTATCCTATAATAACAATGGTATTCCTTCCGCAAAATGTTATTTAGATTTTTTGAGTATCACTGCAAAATCCAATCTGATAGGTTATGGTAAACAGTTTGGTTTTAGAATTAATCAAGTAGAAAACAAGAGTCCTTTAATAGGTCAGTACAACCTCAAAAATGTAGGTTCAGTTAGTGAAATTTGGGATGTAACTACTTTTGATGCGGTTTCTAAAATAAACAAGGGAACAGAAAATGATTTTTCTTTTTTAAGCCTTATAGATAAAAAAGTACATGAGTACGTAGTAGTAGATCCTAATGATTATTACTATCCTAAATTTGATGAGACTTCAAATGTGGTGAACCAAGATTTAAAAGGAAACCTTTTTTTGGATGAAAATAATCAGATTAAACCCCTTGATTATTTGATTGTAACCCCTAGGATTTTGAAATCTCAAGCAGATCGTTTAGCCGATTTTCATAGAAATTATTCAAAATTGAACGTTAAGGTTGTGACCTTAGATGCTATTTATAACGAGTTTTCAACGAGTAAACAAGATATAGGAGCTATTCGTAATTTAGTAAGATACATATATGAAAATGCGCCAGAAGGAAAAAAAATAAATTATTTATGTCTTTTTGGAGATGCTTCTTTTGATTATAAAGACAGGGTAAAAAACAATACTAATTTGGTGCCAAATTTGCAATCATTAGGAAGTTTTACCTTGTCTGACTCGTTTGTTTCAGATGAATTCTTTGGAATGATGGATCCTGATGAAGGGCGTATGACAGGAACAGAAGGATGTGATATAGCTGTAGGAAGAATTTTAGCGAAAGATATTTTACAAGCTCAACAAATAGTGGATAAAATTATTCAATATCATGATAAAAAATCAGTAGGAAAGTGGCGAAATAATCTGGTTTTTTTATCAGATGATGTAGACAAGAATTCGGATGCAACTTTGCAAGTGAATTTGAATAATATGGCAGATGCAATACTAGCCAATCGTCCTTTTTTTAATGCAAAAAAGATTTTTACAGATGCCTATGAACAAATCATTACTTCTGGAGGTCAGAAATATCCAAAAGCAAAAGAAGAGTTTCTAAACTCTTTTTCACAAGGAGCGTTAGCTATGATATATATAGGTCATGGAGGAGAAACAGGTTTGGCGAGCGAGCGTTTGTTTGAATTGGCCGATATAAAAGCGTTACAAAATCCGTATAGATTTCCTCTTTTTATGACGGTAACATGTGAGTTTACTCGTTATGATAATCCTTTAAAAGATACAGGTGGAGAAATTGCTTTTCAAAATCCACAAGGAGGCCCAGTTGCCTTGATTTCTACCTCAAGATTAATTTATCAATTTATAGGAGAACAATATAATTTATTAATAGCCCCTTATTTGTTTGGATATTCAGATAAAGGAAAAGTGTCAATTGCAGAAGCAGTACGTTTAGCTAAAAAAGAATCATTAAATATCGGAAATCATGTAATTTCATTTATTGGTGATCCAGCAATGAAACTGGCTATACCTGACCCAAAAGCAGTAATAACCCATATAAATGATGAGCCAATTGCTACTTACACGGGTAGTTTATCTGCGTTGTCAAAAATAAAGATTTCAGGTGAAATACAAGATGACAAAGGACAGTTGCAAAAGGATTTTTATGGTGAATTATTTGTAAGTATTTTTGATAAGTTTATAGATAAAAATACTTTGGCAAATGATGGTATTTTGCCCAAATTGTCTTTTAAATCTATGGGGGAAACTATTTTTAGAGGGAATGCTAATGCTAAAGAAGGAAAATTTGAATTTAATTTTGTAGTTCCTAAAGATATTGCAATTCCCCTAGGAAATGGGAAAGCAAGTTTTTATGTTGCAGAAGAAACAGGGATAAAAGATAAAACAGGACATGATCTAAATATAAAAGTTGGAGGAATCAACCAAAATGCACCTGAGGATAATATTCCTCCAAAAATGCAGTTATATATTAATGATAAAAATTTTGTTGCAGGAAGTATTGTCAATCAAAAACCAGTATTAATTGTAGAATTACAAGACGAAAACGGGATTAATACAGCAGGAGGAATTGGTCATGATATAGTGGTCTTTTTAGATGGAGATGAAACAAAACCTATTATTTTAAATGATTTTTATAATTCAGTAAAAGACGATTATACAAAAGGAGTCGTAAATTACCAATTTTCAAAATTAGCACCTGGGATACACACTTTAACAGTTAAAGCTTGGGATGTTTATAATAATATGGTGAGCTCAGACTTGAAGTTTGTTGTAATAGATGATTCAGATTTGGTGCTGACAAACGTATTGAATTACCCGAATCCATTTGTTAATTATACAGAGTTTTGGTTTACTCATAATAAGCCCTTTGAACCTTTAGAAGTGCAAGTTCAAGTAATGACAATAACTGGAAAGATTGTTTGGACAAAAAACCAGACAGTGTCTACAACAGGTTTTTTATCAAGAGATTTGATATGGAATGGGAAAGATGATTTTGGAGATAAAATAGGAAAAGGCGTTTATTTATATAAGTTGAGTGTCAAGTCTATTGTGTCAAATAAAAAAGCGGAAAAAATAGAAAAATTAGTAATTTTTTGATAAAAGAAATTATATTTGTAGACATTTTATTTAATTCAATGAAAAAAGTTAGTTTAATAATAATCGGGATTTTTACAGGAGTGAGTGCTTTAGCTCAGTTTCAGAATGATAATAGGGTTATAACCACAGCAGTGCCATTTTTGCAAATAACTGCTGATGCAAGAGGGGCATCTATGGGAGATATGGGTGTGGCAACTTCGCCTGATGCTTTTTCGCAACAATATAATCCCGCTAAATATGCTTTTTCCTTAAAAAAGCAAGGAGTATCCGTTAGTTACACCCCTTATTTAACTGAATTAGTAAATGATATGTCTTTAGGACAGCTTACATACTTTAATAGATTTAACGAAAGAAGTGCTTTTGGACTTGGATTTCGATATTTTGGTTTAGGAGAAATTGAATTAAGAAATGAAACAGGAGTTCAAACGGGCAATGTTAATCCAAATGAATTAGCGCTAGATGGATCTTATTCCTTGCAACTAAGCGATAGATTTTCAATGGGTATTGCAGGTCGATATATTCGTTCTAATTTAAGAATACCTACAAGTACAAATGATGCGAAATCTGCTCAAACATTTGCAGTAGATGTAGCAGGTTATTATGAATCATCTGAAATAGCTTATAAAAATTTTAATGGTAGATGGAGAGGTGGTTTTAACATCCAAAATATGGGACCTAAAATTTCGTATGATTCAGATGTGGAACGTAGTTCTAACTTTTTACCAGCTAATTTGCGTCTAGGAGGTGGATTTGATTTTATCTTTGATGATTATAATAAATTGTCTACCACTTTAGAATTTAATAAATTATTAGTGCCAACTCCTAAAACAGCCATTGATAGTAATGGAAATGGTATTTTAGATGCTTCAGAACAAAAAGATTATCGCGACGCTATTAATCAGTATAATAGTACAGGTTGGGTTTCAGGAATGTTTAAATCTTTTGGTGATGCTCCAGGAGGTTTTAGTGAAGAACTAAAAGAAACTACTTGGGCAGCGGGATTAGAATATTGGTACCAAGATTCTTTTGCTTTTAGAGGAGGTTATTTTAATGAAAGTGCTGTAAAAGGAGCTAGAAAGTTTGCAACGATAGGAGCAGGGTTTAAGTATTCATCTTTAAAAGTAGATGTTTCATACTTATTCTCAATGTCTAAGGTGAAAAATCCATTAGAAAACACATTGCGTTTTTCGTTGACTATTAACTTTGGTGATGATTACGAACAATATTAAAAAAATAAATTATTAATTAAAAATCCAAATTTCAATAAAATGAAATTTGGATTTTTTTTCCCCTTAACATTTATGATGAGAGAAATTAAAATTGACACAAAACTGAGTATTTATGATTCAGTGGCTGAGTTATCGGAGGAAGTAAAAACATTAATGCAAAAAGCCATTGAAGCTCGAATACAGGCGTACGCCCCTTATTCTAAATTTAATGTTGGAGCCGCCCTTTTGTTAGATAATGGACAAATTGTGACAGGTTCTAATCAAGAAAATGCTGCTTACCCTTCGGGTTTATGTGCAGAAAGAGTAGCCATCTTTTATGCAGGAGCACAATATCCAAACGCCAAAATTTTAAAAATAGCAATTACCGCGGGTTCTACTTTATCTGTTACAGATAAGCCTATACCTCCCTGTGGTTCATGTAGACAATCTATTTTTGAATATGAGTATAAACAAGAACATCCTATTGAAATTTATTTTATGGGAGAAACGGGAGAAGTGTATAAATCAGATTCTATAGAAAATCTGTTGCCGCTTACTTTTGATAAAAAATTCTTATGATTTAAAAATTACCTATTAAATTTTACTACTTACTAGGAAAGTTATACTTTTGCAGAGCATTAATTTGGGGATCTCCCATCTTTATGTATTAATTATAGAAAAAAATGCTTTAGTTATTAGCCCGTTAAGCTAATAAGATGTATAATAAATAAAGCAAATAGAAGCTAGATATGAAACCAATTACAAAAGAAGTCTACCTTAAGTGGTACGAAGACATGCAGTTCTGGAGAAAGTTTGAAGATAAACTTGCTGCCTTGTATATTCAACAAAAAGTTAGAGGATTTTTGCATCTATATAATGGACAAGAAGCGGTATTAGCAGGTGCTTTACATGCTATGGACTTGTCTAAAGATAAAATGATTACAGCATATCGTAATCACGTACAACCAATAGGTATGGGTACAGATCCTCGAAAGGTGATGGCCGAATTGTTAGGAAAAGTAACAGGTACGTCTAAAGGTATGGGAGGATCTATGCACATCTTTGATAAAGAACATGGTTTTTATGGAGGTCATGGTATTGTAGGTGCTCAAATTCCTGTGGGTGCAGGGATTGCTTTTGCAGATAAATATTTTGGTCGTGAGGGTGTTACATTAACCTATTTTGGCGATGGAGCGGCACGCCAAGGGTCTTTGCATGAGGCCTTTAATATGGCAATGAATTGGAAATTACCAGTAGTCTTTATCGTTGAAAATAATGGATATGCTATGGGAACTTCTGTAGAAAGAACCGCAAACCATACGGATATCTGGAAATTAGGTTTGGGATATGAAATGCCATGTGGACCTGTAGATGGTATGAATCCTGTGAAAGTAGCAGAAGCTATGCATGAAGCTATTGATAGAGCACGTCGTGGAGATGGTCCAACATTCTTAGAAATGAAGACATACCGTTATAGAGGGCACTCAATGTCAGATGCACAATTATACAGAACAAAAGAAGAGGTAGAAGAATATAAAAAAATAGATCCAATTATCCAAGTTTTAGACATAATTAAAGCTGAAGGATATGCTACAGATGCGGAAATTGAAGTAATTGATCAACGTGTGGCAGATTTGGTAGCTGAGTGTGAAAAATTTGCCGAGGAATCACCATTCCCTACCATAGAACAATTATACGACGTTGTATACGAACAAGAAAATTATCCATTTTTACCTCATAAATTATAAAAAATTATGGCAATAGTAGTTACCATGCCTCGTTTGAGCGATACCATGACCGAAGGGACTGTGGCAACATGGCTTAAAAAAGTGGGAGATAAAATTAAAGAAGGAGATATATTGGCTGAAATTGAAACCGATAAAGCCACTATGGAGTTTGAATCTTTTAATTCAGGGGTATTATTACATATAGGAATTGAAGCAGGTCAAACAGCTCCTGTAGATTCATTATTAGCAATCATTGGTCAAGAAGGCGAAGATATTTCAACTTTATTAAATGGGGGTGTTTCCGAAAAAGAAGAACCAGTTGCAGAAACTAACGTAGAAGCATCTACAACAAATTCTATTTCTTCTTTTGAAATACCAGCAGGAGTAAAAGTAGTTACTATGCCTCGTTTGAGTGATACCATGACAACAGGTACTGTGGCAAGTTGGTTGAAAAACATAGGAGATACTATAAAAGAAGGCGATATTTTAGCTGAAATTGAAACCGATAAAGCAACCATGGAATTTGAATCGTTTAATTCAGGTACTTTATTATACATAGGTGTTCAAACAGGCGATTCAGCTCCTGTAGATAGTATTTTGGCAATTTTAGGACCAGCCGGTACAGATGTTTCAACTGTTTTAGCTAATTTTTCAACTGGAGGTACTGTTGAGATACCTAAGACAGAAATAATTGCAGAGTCAAAAGAAGAAGTCGTTTCGGCTCCTCAAAAAGAAGCATCAAACAACACAGGGAGAATTTTTGCCTCTCCATTAGCTAAAAAAATTGCACAAGAAAAAGGAATTAATTTAGCTTCTGTAAAAGGAACAGGAGAAAATGGGCGCATTACAAAAGCAGATGTTGAAGGATACAGTCCATCAGTAGCGCAGGTAAATGTATCAAGAACCACCACAGATGTAGTAGTTGAAGCGGTGGCAACAGTAGCTGAAGTAAAACCTTTCGTGCCAGCAGGTGAGGTATATCAAGAAGAAGTGAAAAACTCACAAATGCGCAAAGTAATTGCAAAACGTTTATCAGAATCTAAATTTACAGCACCTCATTATTATCTAACAATTGAGTTAGATATGGATAATGCAATGACATCTAGATCCATGATTAATAATTTGCCAAATACGAAGGTATCTTTTAATGATATGGTAATAAAAGCCTCTGCTATGGCGTTGAAAAAACATCCACAAGTAAATTCACAATGGAAAGAAGAGGCTATGATCTTAAACCATCATGTGAACATTGGTGTTGCAGTTGCAGTAGAAGATGGTTTAGTAGTACCTGTATTAAAATTTGCGGATCAAATGACACTGTCTCAAATAGGAACATCAGTAAAAGATATGGCAGGAAGAGCTAAAATAAAAAAGATACAACCTAACGAAATGGAAGGAAGTACTTTTACTATTTCTAACTTAGGTATGTTTGGAATTCAATCTTTTACTTCTATTATTAATCAACCCAATTCGGCTATTTTATCAGTTGGAGCTATTGTAGAAAAACCAGTTGTTAAAAACGGACAAATTGTGATAGGTAATACCATGACCGTTACTTTAGCATGTGATCATAGAACAGTAGATGGTGCCACAGGAGCACAGTTTTTACAAACTTTTAAAGCTTATATGGAAAACCCAGTAACTATGTTAGCATAAAAAAAATAAACCAAAAAATATTAAGTCCCGAAAGTTGAAAAACATTCGGGATTTTTTTATTTTGTAACTTGAAATTACAACCAACAATATATTGTATAGAAACTCATAGGAAACAACATTCGTATAGATGGTTAAAAAAATAAAAAACTTAATTGTAGGCTTGATTTTGATATTATTTCAAAATTGTCAATCAGTGCATAAAGCAAATCAACACATAGAAACTCCTATAGCAATAAAAAAACTACATAAAGATATAGATTTTGTACAGAGAAAATTATTTAAACTGCATCCCTCTTTAGAGTTCTATATTAACAAAAAAGATTTAAAATTTAAATTTGATAGTCTAAAACAAAGTATTAAAAATCCTTTAAAACCAAATGAATTTTATTTTGGAATTAGTAGGGTAGTGGCAAGTGTTAGACAAGGACATACTGCTATACAGCCCTTGTACAAACAATTTACTAGAAGTGAATTAAAATACTTGAAAAAAAAAGGAGCCTATCCTTTGTCTTTATTTAGTTTCTCTTACATTGATGATGAGTTAATTATTACACAAAATTACTCTAAAGATATTACGATAAAAACAGGAACCGTTATAAAAAAAATACAAGGAATAACGCCTCAATATTTATTTGCTAAATATAAAGGAACAGATGCTTCGGATGGTTACAATCAAACGTATTATAATCGAGCCTTTGCCAATAAAATTGTTAATTATTTTAAATTAGAAAAGCAAATTACAGATAGTATACAAGTAGAATTTTCATACAAAGACAGTCTTTATAAAAAACTTTTAACGAGAGTCGCTTTAACGAAAGGATTTAAAAAAGAAAAGACAAAAAAATCAGCAGATTCAATTAAAAAGAGATCTAAAAACGAAAAAGAATTTCGAAGAGCACATGAAAAAGAATTGGAAATAAAAAAATCAATTTTTGGATACGATGAAATAAAAAAAGAGTTTACCCGACAACTAATCTATCCTACAACAGATTCTTCATTAGTCGTATTACGTATAAAAAAATTTGTAGGAGGGAAACAATCAAAAGCTTACGCACTCATATTCAAAGAAATTGAAAATAAAAAAGGAAAGACCTTAGTGCTTGATTTACGAAATAACGGAGGGGGAAGTATTGAAGAAATTAAGAATTTATTTACGTATATTAGTCCCGATTTTGTGAATTTTGTAGATACCTTAAAAGTAACAAATCGAACGAGTTTAGCAACCAATATGTTTCGTAATGTTCCTAAAGGAATTCTGATTTCATTAGCACCTATAGTAGTTCCATATATTATTAAAAATTTGTTTTTGATAAAAAAATCACCCAAAGGCTTTTTTTATCAAAAATCAAAATTAACTGATAGATTGCAACCTAAAGATAATAATTATCAAGGAAAATTATATGTACTTATAGATGGAGGAAGTTTTTCAGCTTCTAGTGTTATTTCAGCTAATTTACAAAATATAAATAGAGGCATTTTTGTGGGAGAAGAAACAGGAGGTGCTTTTAATAGTACGGTAGCAGGAACACTCCCTATATTAACTTTGCCTCATTCTAAACTAAAATTTAGAGTAGGAATGATGGAAATAGGAGTTGTGAAAAAATCAACTATAAAAGGGAGGGGAGTAATGCCGCAAGTTGCGATAACTTCTAAAAAAGAAGATTATCAGAATAACAAAGATGCCGAGTTGCAATGGATTCTACAAACAGAAGGAAAAATTTTAAAATAACTGATAGCATGAATATATATAAGCTAGTAGGTATATTATTAGTTAGTTCTTTTATAAATCTAAATGCTCAAGAAGCAGAAGAACAAAAGATAAAAAGAATTGAAAAAACGTTACAATTTTTAACCTCAGATGAGAATAAAGGACGTGAACCAGGAACACCTGAAATGGAAAACGTAATGGTGTTTTTAGAAAATCAATTCAAAGAAAATCAAGTAAAACCTTTTTATAAAACCTATCGAGATAAATTGTCAGATTATCATAAACCAGCCTATAATATTGTTGGGGTTATAGAGGGAAACGATCCTGTTTTAAAAAATGAATATGTAGTTATTGGGGGGCATTACGACCACATAGGTAGTGCCACAGAGGTAGAAGGCGATAGGATAGCTAATGGAGCTAATGACAATGCAGTGGGAACCACAGCCGTATTAGAAGTAATGCGCTATTTTTCAGAGAAAAAAAATAATAAACGTTCCATTGTTTTTGCTTTGTTTACAGCCGAAGAAAAAGGATTGTTAGGGTCACGTCATTTAGCCCAAAAGATGAAAAATGCAGCAATTGACATTTATTTTATGTTCAACTATGAAATGATAGGCATCCCAATGAATAGAAAAGAAATGTTGGTTTATATGACAGGTATTACCAAATCGAATATGGCTAAAAAAATGAATGAATATGCCAGTGAAAAATGGGTAGGTTACCTTCCTGTAGAAAGTAGATACCAACTCTTTAAAGCATCAGATAATTATCCCTTTTATGAAGAGTATCACATCCCAGCACATACAATCTCTAGTTTTGATTTTGAAAATTATAAATTTTATCATCACGTAAAAGATGAATTTGATAAAATGGATATCCAACATATTCAAAAAGTAACAGAAAAAAGTAAGATTGTACTTGAAAAAATGATTAACGCAGCTACAAAAGAAATTAAGTTAAATGAAAAATAAAAATATTGTCATTACAGGAACCTCCAGAGGAATAGGATACGAATTGGCCTTGCAATTTGCTAATGCAGGACATCAAGTATTGGCTATTTCACGTAAAATGCCACAGCCTCTAATAGAACATAAAAACATAATCTGTCTTGCCGTTGATTTGGCTGTTGAAGAAGATTTATATTCAATAAAAAATTTTTTAAAGCAATCCTGGAAACAAATAGATGTAGTAATCCATAATGCAGGAAGTTTATTGTATAAACCTTTTGAAGAAATTACATCTGTTGAATTTGAAAATGTTTATAAAGTAAACGTTTTTGGCGTAGCAGCATTAACCCGCATCTGTATTCCGTATCTTCAAAAAGGAAGCCACGTGGTAACTATTAGTTCTATGGGAGGCATACAAGGAAGCATGAAATTTGCAGGGCTTTCTGCTTATAGTTCTAGTAAAGGAGCTGTTATAACGTTATCTGAATTACTGGCAGAAGAATATAAAGAAAAAGGAATTGCCTTTAATGTCCTTGCCCTAGGAGCTGTGCAAACAGAAATGTTACAAGAAGCTTTTCCAGATTATCAGGCACCTATAACGGCACCTGAAATGGCAAATTATATTTTTGATTTCGCACTGACAGGAAATAAATATTATAACGGAAAAGTGTTACAAGTTTCCTCAACAACTCCTTGATAAAACTTAAATTGTATGCAAAATTTAATTCTATTATTATAGTCAATACGACCCTCTTTTTATTCAAATAAAAAGAGGCGTTTTATTATTTGTAAAAGAGAAAGTTGAATCCAAAAAAAGAATTGGAGTATTCTGAAACGAAATTTTAAAAAGAAATAAAAGAGTTCTTTAAAACTCTAATGAATTAAAAAAACAATATTCCGATGGTAAAATTTATAAGGTAGATATTAAAGATATATTTAGATTTATAACCTTCTAAACTTTTACAGAAAACATCAATGTAATCAATCGGGTAAAAGAATTAGAAATCCAAGTAAACAAAAAGTTGTTTCATATTCTAATACAAAACAGTTTTAAATTTTAGAAAAAGGAGACTGATATAATGCAAGATACTCTCTTTAAATACCTTCCAGAACAAGCGGTTCCAATGTGTTTTGAATTAATTAAAACAAATCATGTACATTTAAAAATTGTAAATGAGCGTTTAACCCGTCATGGGGATTATAGAAGAGAAGGAAACGGAAGGCACGTTATAACCGTTAATTATTCGCAAAATGAATACCGTTTTTTAATTACGCTCATTCATGAAATAGCACACTTAGTTGCATTTGAAAAATATGGACGAAATATAAAACCTCATGGAGAAGAATGGAAACATACTTTTCAAAGATTGATGATCCCTTTTATTCGACCTGAAATATTTCCACCTTCATTATTATCCTTGATAGCAAGACATTTTCGTAATCCAAAAGCAAGTAGTGATACAGATGCAACCCTAGCTTTAGCATTAAAACAATTTGATCCAGAGAATAATAAACATTATGTTTTTGAGATCCCATTTGGAAGTGTTTTTAGAATCCATAACGGAAAAATTTTTAAGAAGATAGCTCTTCGTACCAAACGTTTTGAATGTTTAGAATTGAATACAGGAAAAACCTATTTGTTTAATCCTAATGCAGAAGTAGAGTTATTACCAAATTAATTTTAATCTTTGTAACTTCGCATCTTGTTACTTTTAAAACTTATGAACAAAAATTATTACGCAATTATAATGGCTGGCGGAGTAGGTTCACGTTTTTGGCCCGTGTCTACCGTACAATTTCCGAAACAATTTCATGATATGTTAGGAACTGGAGAAACGCTGATTCAAAAGACGTTTTCAAGACTTTCGGAAATTATACCAAAAGAAAATATTTTAATACTAACAAACGAAAACTATAATGATATAGTTTTAGAACAATTGCCAGGAGTTAAGCAAGAACAGGTGGTTTTAGAACCAGCTATGCGTAATACAGCACCTTGTATTCTGTACGCTACTCTTAAGATAAAAAAAATAAACCCTGACGCATTGGTCGTAGTTGCTCCATCTGATCATTGGATTGAAGATGAGGTTCAGTTTTGTGCAAACCTACAACAGGCGTTTGATTTTTGCGAACAAGACGAAAATTTAATGACTTTAGGTATTTTGCCTACATTTCCAAATACAGGTTATGGGTATATTGAATACGATAAATTAGATTCAAGACCTATAAAAAAAGTAAAACAATTCCGTGAGAAACCAGATTATGCAACAGCTCGTAAATTTATACAAAGCAGAAATTTCTTATGGAATGCTGGGATCTTCGTATGGAGTGTAAAAAGTGTTTTAAAAGCTTTTGAAGAGTTTCAACCTGCAATGTACAAGCATTTTATGAATGGATATGAAACCTATAATACTGAAAAAGAAGCTGCTTTTATATTAGATAATTATCCGTTAGCTCAAAACATTTCTGTAGATTATGCCATTTTAGAAAAAGCACAAAACGTATTTGTCTTACCAGCTACCTTCGATTGGAATGATTTAGGAACTTGGGGGTCGTTATATGATAAACTGCCCAAAGATGAACAAGATAATGCGGTGGTAAACGCTACCGTATATCTAGAAAATGCAAATAATAATATTATACGTACAGAAGGAAAAAAACTAGTAGTAATAGACGGATTAAAAGATTACATTGTAGTAGATAAAGAAGATGTGCTATTAATATATCCTAAAAATAAAGAACAAGATATAAAAACAGTAGTAGCTAATTTACCCTTGTAAGGGATAATCTTATTTTTTAATGATAAAATAAGCCGTACAAAAAGGAATACTTTCTTAAGGAATTCAAAAAATAAAGTAGGAACATATAGTTTTATTCTGATAAGAGGATGAGTGTCATTTATTTCGTCCTCTTTTTTCGTATCTGACTTTTTTGTTTAAAAAAATAGATAAAGAACTCTTAAAATACCTCATTATTCATTTTATATGATTTTTTCCTTTCAATCGTTCAGTGTTCTTTATTTTCAATAAGATAATCACTGTGTTCAGTCTGGTATTATGAATTGCTCTTTATCTGGTTTGTATATAATGGTATATATGAAATAATCGTTAGTTCGAGCGCGAAGCGTATCGAGAACCAACACTAATTTTTATTGCTTTTCTAAGATAGTGTCTAAATCAATATACAGTTTGTCATCCTAACATAAGGAGGAGTCTCATAATCAATAGTATGTGATTTCTCCCTTTGATCGAAAAGATTGCGAACTTTTTGGACAGTTTCAAGATTAAAAAAATAGTATTATGAGGAAATTTCAAAGTTTAAATGGTATTAGGTTCAAATAATACTCTTTTTGGTTCTATTTTTAGTCTCTTGTTTGTCACTCCGGTAAGGAGGAGTCATATAATCAAAACCACTAGATAAAAAGGGGATAGTGTCTTTAAATGGTATTATACTTAAAACATTAAAATGCTTTACGCTTTCTTAAAATGTTATCAATGAATTAATATGAGTATGAATTATTTAAACTTTTATATAATAATAGATAATTTTAAATTAAGAATTTCCTAATCTGAGCCGTATAGTTTTGTCAAAAAAATAAAAGATGAAAAAACTATTATTCTTATTAGGTTGGTTTAGTATTGTATCTTGTTCAGATGAAAGCGCATTTTTACTTGAAAATACTAAATTTTCTGTCAATAGATTTGTTGAGTCTGCTGAAACATTTTCAGTAATGAGTTATAATGTCTACCAATTACCCAGTGTGCTAACTCAATACAAGAGCAAAGAACGAGCTGTTGAATTACAAAAATATATTTCAAACCTAGGAACAGAAACACCTGATGTTTTAGTAATTCAAGAAGGATTTAATGCGCGTTTTAGTGATGAATTTATAGCAAAGATAAAATCGATTTATCCTTATATGAGTTCTTTGTTAGGTCTTTATTGTACAAGCGGAAAAGGAACACTCTTGTATCCTAATGATTGGGACGGTTATTATGGAGATTGTGGAGATACTCTTTTTCATATTAATGGAGGAATTATTATTTTAAGTAAATACCCCATTTTAAAAAAGTATCAAATGATATTCAAAAATAAGATTAATTCGCCAGAAGGGTTAACAAATAGAGGAGTAGCTTATGTTATCGTTCAAAAGAATGGAAAAAAATATCATGTAATGGGAACCCATACTGCTTCTGAACAACCTAATTTTCCAGGAAGATTAACGCGAGAAAAACAATTTGTAGAACTGAAAGCCTTCAAAGAATCCTTTAAGATACCTAATTCAGAACCGGTTATTTATGCAGGAGATATGAATGTAGAGTATACTTTGACCGATGAATTTCAAAAGATGAAAATGCTTTTAAATGGTAGGCATAACTACTTTTTTAATCCACTCACCGATAGAGGGACTTATTCTAATCAAAATACCGTAGTAAGGTACCAAGGATATAATAATTATAATAACACGTTGGACTATATATTTTTGGATAAAGATCATAAATTACCAGAATATATAACACCAACGCATCGGTTTACAGCTCAGTATTTTGGAGGGGATATTTCAGATCATGATCCTGTATATGCAAAATTTGTATTTACTTATTAGATGCCGTATATTGTGTGTTTAGAGAAAAGGCTGTCCAAAAGGAACAACTTAGCGGTTGAGTTTATCACTTTAGCGTTAGGAAAAATCTTATTATCCGAGTTATGCGATTTAAACGAGTCTCGGAATGATAAGATTGCGACCTTTTAGGACACCTTTTTTATATTTTTTTAAATTCTTCCTTTAATACAGCTTCTCTAACTTTTTTAAATAACTCCGAAGAATATACAAAATCTGTAACAGCTTCATTATCGGTTTTAAAAATTTGAGTTTTATCTCCTTCCCATGCTTTTAATCCGTTTTTAAGGAAAACAATTTTGTCGCCTATTTCCATTACAGAGTTCATGTCATGAGTGTTGATAACCGTTGTAATATTATACTCTTTTGTTATTTCCTGAATAAGATTGTCTATAACAATGGCCGTTTTAGGATCAAGACCTGAGTTAGGTTCGTCACAAAAAAGATATTTAGGATTATTTACAATAGCACGAGCAATAGCCACACGTTTTTGCATACCTCCTGATATTTCACTCGGCTTTTTGTGATGGGCATTAATGAGTTTTACGCGATCTATTACAAAATCTACACGCTCTTTGATCTCTTTTTTTGTTTTATTAGAAAACATTCTAAGAGGAAAACCTATGTTTTCTTCTACAGTCATCGAGTCAAATAAAGCACTTCCTTGAAAAACCATGCCTATTTCAGTTCGTAAATCGCGTCGATCATTACCACTCATTTCTTCATAAATACGACCATCAAAAGAAATAGTTCCACTATCTACTTTATGGATTCCTAAAAGTGATTTTAGAAAAACAGTTTTTCCTGATCCAGATTGACCAATGATTAAGTTGGTTTTCCCTGCTTCTAGAGTGGTACTAATTCCTTTCAATACCATTTGATCACCAAATGATTTTTTAATATTGTTTACTTCTATCATGATTAGTTCGTTAAAAGAAGTTGAGTTAAAATATAGTTACATAAGATAATGACTACAGAAGTCCAAACAAACGAAACGGTACTAGCCTTACCTACTTCAAGAGCTCCACCTTTCATATAATAACCATGAAACGAAGGAATGGTAGCAAGTAAAAATGCAAAAACAAAGGTCTTAATAAAGGCGTATATTACATGAAACGATATGAATTCTGCCTGTAATCCTGACATAAATTCATCTGCTGTAGCAAATCCTCCATACACGGCAGCAAGCCATCCGCCAAATATTCCTAAAAACATACTTAAGCCAATAACAAAAGGATATAATAATAAGGCTATTAATTTTGGAAAAACTAAGTAGTTCAAAGAGTTAACCCCCATTACTTCTAACGCATCAATTTGTTCTGTAACACGCATAGTACCAATGCTAGAGGTAATGAAAGAACCCATTTTACCAGCCATAATAATGGAAATAAAAGTAGGAGCAAATTCAAGAATTACCGATTGTCTAGTAGCAAAACCTATTAAATATTTAGGAATTAAAGGATTGGTAAGATTTAAAGCCGTTTGAATTGAAACTACTCCTCCTACGAAGAATGAAATGAAAGATACAATGCCTAAAGAATCAAATATTAAATCATCTATTTCTTTAAAAATTAAATTTTCCATAACCGACCATTTGGTAGGTTTTTTAAATATTTCTCGTAGCATCAAGAAGTATTTTCCTATTTGAGATAAGTATCTTACTAACATCATAAAGCGGTGTTCAGTTTACAGTTTTTAGTATTTAGTTAAGGAAACGAAGCGGTAAAAATACTATTTTTTAATCATTCTTTTAAAGAACGATCATGAATTACTATATAAGAGTCGTTAAAAAAGTTTTTCTTTTATCTTTTTCCATCTATAAGCTCTAACAAATCGAGCTTGTTCGGGATTTACTAGCATTGGTTTTTTTTCCGCTTTAGCTTTCCAAAATCCTTTGATATAATCAACAAATAATAGGAGTTTACCTTTGCGCATAGCTAGTTTTAAAGAAGCAATAGCCGTTATAAAAAAACCATAACCCAACGTGTAAAACGCTTCACCTTGTTTGTATCGTGATGCTTGATTATAATTAGCACCTGTAGGCTTTAAATGTTTAACATGAAGAGAAAAGTCTGTTACTATTTTCCAATTATAAAATTTGCATAACAATTCATCTACAGTATCCCATCCCATAGCGGGCTGTAGACCGCCTATTTGTTTGAAGGTTTCTTTTCTATAAGCTTTAAAAGCCCCACGGATATGATCTCTATCTGTTAAGTTTTCTAAAACCCAATCCCCTTTTTTTTCAATATAGGCAAAACCTCCAGCCATACCTATTTTAGGATCTTCTTTAAAATGCTTGATAATCGTTTCAAAATAGTGAGGAGGAAAGATTAAATCAGAATCGCCTTTTACTAAGATATCATATTCCTCGTCAAGTGTTTTTAAACCTTCTTGAAACGCTTGAATTACTTTACTTCCTGGTAAATGAATAGCATCTGATTTTTTTTCAACTAAAGAAATCCAAGGATGTTTTTCAATATAAGAAATGACAATTTCGCTTGTTTTGTCAGTAGAGTTATCGTTAACGACTACCACTTTTTTAGGAAGTACTGTTTGATTAACGAGCGATTCCAAGGTTAAACCGATGAACTGTTCCTCGTTATGTGCAGGTATGACAATATAATATTTCATTTTTTATAAATAGTATGCAAATATCTTTATTTTTATGGGAAATATAAGCAACTTTGCATTACTATTTAATAACTAAATCTAAGCATAAGGTATAAAAAACACCAAAAACTTCGTGTGATAATAAATGAAAAAAAATATTGCTTTTATCGAAATGGAAACCCACTCAGCTTTGCTAGAACAGTGGTATTTGTTAGTAGCAGAAATGCCTCGCATAGATTTTCATTTTTATGTCAGTCAAAAAGTATATGATAAATTAACGGCTATTCCTGAACAACATCTAACCATCATTCATTCTATACTTAAAACAGATTTTTCTATATATGATGCTGTGGTAGTGAATACAATACATAGAAATTATGATGATTACAAAACACTTTTTGAGGAAAAAGCCGTTTTATGTTTGGTTCATAATATTAATTTCAGTCTCTTTTTTAAGACTATTTCTTGGAAAAATATTTTTAAAGAAAAAGAAAAATTAGCCTACTTTTTAAAATTGTATTGGAAAGAAAAAGTAGCATCTAAAAGAAAAGTAATTACCAAAGCCAAAAAGCTAGGCGTAATTTCTAGTTCAGCTTTAGAAACGGTAAAAAAACAAGGAGTCTTTTTAGATAAAATAGCGTTCATTCAGATGAATTATTGCAAGCAATTTGAATTTCCAGAAGGAGAGATCATTCAAATCGTGATGCCTGGCAATGTATCTAATAAACGTAAAGATATAGATATGGTTTTTAGAGTAATTCAAAAACTCAAACCGCAAACCAAACTACATTTTACTTTTTTAGGAAAACCTGAAAATAAAATCATTTTAAAACAATTAGAAATTTTAAAAAAGAGTTCTCATTCTAATATTTCAATAACACACTATCATCAATTTATTCCTTGGGAAGAATACAGTCAAGTTATTTCAAAAGCACATCTTTTACTTTGTCCTATCAAACAAGCTACCTCCTTTTATTGGGTTGATGAAATATATGGAGAAACTAAAGTAAGCGGGGCAGAAGCAGATTGTATTTATAACGGAAAAATAGCATTGTTTCCTGAAAATTACCCAAAGATGGATTGGGAAAATTTACTTTACAAAAACGAAGAGGAATTATTAGAATTATTGCAAAATCTAACAGTAGAGAAGTTGTATTTAGCGTACCATGAATTAGAAAAAAAAGTAACTCAATATAACAAAGAAAGTGTTGTTCAAGGTCTTGAAGAAATTTTATTGAATTTGCAATAGATACAAAAACTTTTAAAATGAGATAGAGTAAATCGCATCATGTTTTAATAAAGGGATTTACTCTATCATAAATTAAACGTTAAATCCAAATTACATATTAGTTTTTATGATGCAGATAAAAAGGCAAAGAGATTTTTTCTGTCAGATGTAGTTTTACTACATTTTGGGCAAAAAATAAATACTTTTTTAGATTTTCAAAGTTGTTTTTATCTGTAATAAATTTCTAACACGTAATTTGGGTTGAAACATTTACATTGGTTTTCGTATGCTAATTATTTTAAAAAATCAGTAGCCTTTTCTAATGCCTCTTGTACCCCTGCTGGATTCTTACCTCCGGCAGTTGCAAAGAAAGCTTGTCCACCACCACCACCTTGGATGTATTTGCCTAATTCGCGAACAACGGAGCCTGCATTTAATCCTTTAGTTTCTACTAACTCCTTAGAAATATAACAAGTTAACATTGGTTTTTCCTCATTTATAGTAGCTAAAACCACAAACAGATTATCTTTATTTTGACCTAATTCATACGCTAAATCTTTAGCACCATTAGCATCTAAATCCACTTGCACAGCTAAAAAGTCTACCCCATTAATAGGTTGTAATTGAGAAACCAGCTCACCTTTTAGATTTTTTGCTTTCTCTTTCAGTAATTGTTCAATTTGTTTCTTTAATTTAATGTTTTCATCTTGTAAAGAAACTACTGATTTTATAATATCTTGAGGATTTTTAAGAACTTCTTTAACCTCTGTAATTAAGTTTTCTTGTTTTGCGAAAAAATCTTTTACAGCGTTATTCGTAATTGCTTCTATACGACGGATACCTGCGGCAACAGCACCTTCAGAAACAATTTTGAAATGCCAAATATCAGCCGTGTTCCCTACGTGAATTCCTCCACATAATTCCATACTCTCACCAAATTTAATTGCACGAACATGATCACCATATTTTTCACCAAATAATGCCATAGCTCCTTCTTCAATGGCTTGCGCAAACGGTATGCTTCTTCTTTCTATTAACGGTAATTGTTCTTGGATACGTGCATTCACAAAATCTTCTACTTGACGTAATTCTTCTTCCGTTACTTTAGAAAAATGAGAGAAGTCAAAACGCAAATACTTAGGCGCTACTAACGACCCTTTTTGTTCTACATGTGTTCCTAAAATACTACGTAAAGCTTGATGCAATAAGTGTGTAGCCGAGTGGTTACTTGCGCATAAACTACGTAATTCTGTATTTACTTTTGCTTGAAATGTAGCACTGATGTTTTCAGGCAAATGCTTAGCAAAATGCAAGATTAAGTTGTTTTCTTTCTTCGTGTCGATAATCTCAATTGTTTCATTAGCAGAAACTAAAGTCCCTTTATCGCCCACTTGACCTCCTCCTTCAGGATAAAAAGGAGTATTATCTAAAACAATTTGATATAAAATACCATCTTTTTTAGAATCCACTTTACGAATACGTGTGATTTTTACTTCATTTTTGGTTTGATCATACCCTACAAAAGTTTCTACATTGCCATCAATCAACACTTTCCAATCTTCAGTAGTTACTTCTGAAGCAGCACGTGAGCGAGCCTTTTGTTTTTCTAATTCAGTATCAAACTCTGCTTCATTATAAGAATATCCTTTTTCCTTTAAAATCAAAGCCGTTAAGTCTTTAGGGAAGCCAAAGGTGTCGTATAATTCAAATACCTTTTCTCCTTTTACTTCATTTTCAGCAGTTTCGGCTACTACTTTTTCTAATAATTGCAACCCTTGTTCTAATGTGCGTAAGAAAGAGGCTTCTTCTTCACGGATTACTTGAGTTACTAAATTTTGTTGTGCTTTTATTTCAGGGAAAAATGCCCCCATTTGGTTTGCTAAAACCGCTACCAGTTCGTTAATAAAAGGTTCTTTTTTGTTTAAAAACGTAAAGCCATAACGAATAGCACGACGCAATATACGACGGATAACATAACCAGCCCCTGTATTAGAAGGTAATTGGCCATCTGCAATAGCAAAAGCAACGGCACGTACATGATCCACAATTACGCGGATAGCAATATTAATCTTGTTTTGCTCTTCTGTAATATCTTTTACCTCGTTATTAGTGTATTTTAAATGAGTGATTTGTGTTACTTTTTCAATCAATGGAGTAAAGACATCCGTGTCATAATTAGAAGTAACTCCTTGCATAGCCATGCACAAACGCTCAAATCCCATACCTGTATCCACATGTTGTGCGGGTAGTTTTTCTAAAGAGCCATCCGCTTTACGGTTAAACTCCATAAATACATTATTCCAAATCTCGACTACTTGTGGATGGTCGTCATTTACTAAGCTTCTACCTGAAACTTTAGCCCTTTCTTCGTCAGATCGTAGATCTATATGAATTTCAGAACACGGACCACAAGGACCTTGATCGCCCATTTCCCAAAAGTTATCTTTTTTATTTCCTAAAATAATTCGATCTTCTGGGACATATTGTTTCCAAATGTCAAAAGCTTCTTGGTCAAAAGGGACATTTTCAGAAGGATTTCCTTCAAAAACAGAAACATATAAACGGTCTTTGTCTAATTTTAGAACCTCAGTCAAAAATTCCCAAGCCCAAGCTAAAGCTTCTTTCTTAAAATAATCACCAAAAGACCAGTTTCCTAACATTTCAAACATTGTGTGATGATATGTATCAAAACCTACATCTTCTAAATCGTTATGTTTTCCTGAAACACGAAGACATTTTTGAGTATCAGCTATACGAGGATTTTTGGGGGTTCCATTGCCTAAGAAAAATTCTTTAAACTGTGCCATACCAGAATTATTGAACATCAAGGTAGGGTCATCTTTTAATACGATGGGTGCAGAAGGCACAATTAAGTGATTTTTGCTTTCAAAAAAATCTAAATACGCTTTGCGAATGTCTTGTGATTTCATTAATCTTTTGTTTAAAAGTTTAAAGCTTACAAAGATTAAGGTAATTCTTAATCAGGTAAACTAAAAAATATCTTTAAAAATTGTAATTTTATGTTATAGTTCCAATGAATTATTGTTTGAGCACTTCAAAGGAAATGATTAACGACAACGTAACAAATGGTATAAAACAGCTAAATAATTCTGCTTCAAAAAAAGGTTATAAATACGTTAATTTTTGAAACTTTTTTTTCAGATTATTCGTATAATAATTGTTACTTTGTCATAACGAGTGCAAAAATAGGATTTTTAATTAAAATTATGTCGAAAAAAGTTAAGTATTACTACGACACAGAGAGTCTGGCTTACAGAAAAATAAAACCCAAAAAAGGACGTAAAGTAGGAGTTGGAATATTGTTTTTATTAGCTTCTGTTCTTTTTGGATTTTTGTTTTTCTTTCTAATATCTGATTTGGGTTATTTTAGTACCCCTAAAGATAAGATGCAGGCAAGAGAGTTAGAAAATTTAAAATTAAATTACGTTATCCTGAATAAAAAAATTGACCAACTCAATGAAGTACTAGCCAGCATTGAAGAACGAGACAATAATATATATAAAGTCTATTTTAATATGGCAAGTCCAGGAGAAACCAATGATGATAAGAAAATTATTTCTAAAGCACGTTTCAAAAATTTACTTGCCATGAATAATGAGCAACTAATAATAAGTACCGAAACAAGGCTTTCAGGACTGTCGAAAAATTTGGTAAATCAATCAAAGTCATTAGATAAAATTTTATCTTTAGCGAAATCAAAAGACCGTTTTTTAGGCTCTATTCCCGCTATACAACCTGTAAAAAATGAACAGTTAAAACGCATGGCATCGGGTTTTGGTTATAGAAGTGATCCTTTTACGAAAGCAAGAAAAATGCACAAAGGAATGGATTTTACCGCCCCAACAGGAACTCCTGTATTTGCAACTGGAGATGGGGTAGTGCGTAGAGCTGATGCAGGAGCTTCTGGTTTTGGTAACCATATTGTCATCAACCACGGATTTGGATACGAGACCTTATATGCCCATTTGAGCCGTTATAATTGTAGACCTGGCAGAAGAGTAAAACGAGGAGATATAATTGGATTTGTTGGAAGTACAGGACGTAGTCAAGCACCCCACTTGCATTATGAAGTACATAAAAACGGAAGTGTAGTAAACCCTATTAACTTTTATTACGGAAATATTTCAGCAGTGGAATACACAGCGATTGCTAAAATGGCAACTCAAGAGAACCAATCCTTTGACTAATATCCAACGTTTAGTATACTATTTAGTAATTGAAACCAGATTAATTATAAAATATGTAAAAAAAAATCACCAAAACCTAGTAATTAAAAAAATGAATATAAACCTTCCAGAAAATAAGCGTTATTACACGATGGGCGAAGTAGCCACAGCTTTTGGAGTAAATCAATCGCTAATTCGTTTTTGGGATAAGGAGTTTGATATCTTAAGACCTAGGAAAAATGCAAAAGGAAATCGAATGTTTACTTCAGAAGATATCAAGAACTTACAATTGATTTATCATTTAGTAAAAGAAAGAGGTTTTACATTAGAAGGGGCTAAAATTCATTTGAAAGAAGGACAAAAAAAAGCCTTAGAGAAATTAGCTATTATTAATAAGTTACAGTCTATTAAAGAACAGTTACTAAGTATAAAAAATGGATTATAAGGACAACAAAAAAAAGTTTGTAACAAGTAGCTCTTTGTTTCGACTAACTATTCAATTATAAGTAGCTATGAAGAAAATGTATTATATTTATCTAGTATTGGGAGTAATTGTTTTATTTAGTTCAATTAACAAAATAATAATGAACTCATCAGAATATACAGTTTTTAATGCTAAAACAAATGTCTATGTTTATATGATTTGGAAATTATTTATAGCAGGATCCTTATTCTTTCTTTTTTATACTAAATTAAAACAAGATTCTAAAAATTAAATTTTAACCATTATGAGAAAATTTTTGCCTTGGATTATTATTGGAGTATTAATTTTAACTGGATACTTCTATTTTAAAGGGATTAACAATACAGCCGTAGAGTTGGATCAAAATGTAAAAGAAGCTTGGGGTAATGTACAAACTTCGTATCAACGTCGTAATGATTTGATCGGTAATTTAGTCAATACCGTAAAAGGAGCAGCTGATTTTGAAAAAGAAACCTTAACAGCTGTTATGGAAGCACGCTCTAAGGCTACACAAGTAACAGTCGATCCTACCAATATAACATCAGAACAATTAACTCAATTTAATCAAGCACAAAGTGGTGTTTCGTCAGCATTATCTCGTTTATTAGTAACAGTAGAGCAATATCCACAACTCAAAGCAAATGAAAATTTTTTGAAATTACAAGATGAGTTAACGAGTACAGAAAACACCATTCAAACGGCAAGAACACGTTTTAATGAAACCATTAAACCATATAATAACCACGTAAGAATATTTCCAAATAACATTTTTACAGGTTGGTTTGGCTTTAAAGAAAAACCTTATTTTGATGCAGAACCACAAGCACAAAATGCTCCTAAAGTAGAGTTTAATTTTGGCGATAAAGCAGATAAAAAATAATGTCAACAGTAGAAGATTTCTTGTCAAAAACAGATGAAGAAGCAGTAGTAGAAGCTATCCGATCAGCTGAATCATTAACTTCTGGAGAAATCCGTGTACATATAGAAAAAAACACTTCTTTAGTAGCCCTAGAACGCGCTAAAGAGGTGTTTTGTTTTCTAAAAATGGATCAAACTCAATTGCGAAATGGAGTCTTATTATATGTAGCAGTAGAAACCAAAACATTTGCTATTTATGGTGATAAAGGTATAAACGAAGTTGTACCAGTTGATTTTTGGGAAAGTACACGAGATATTATCTTAGAGCAATTTAAGTTAGGAAACTTCAAGCAAGGATTGATAGAAGGTATTCTAAAAGCAGGAATACAGTTGCAAAAATATTTTCCTTGGACTGAAACAGATAAAAATGAGCTGCCTGACACCCTATCAAAAGGTTAAAATGAGAAACACCAAACAACATATATCAAACAACAAATTAGGCTTCTTCTTATTCATCATATTCTATTTTGTAAGTCATTCTTGGGCACAATTTGATATCCCAAAAAGACCTGTTTTTCAAACCAGTGTATACGATTATGCTAAAGTGTTATCTGATAACGAAAAGGAATTATTAGAAGAAAAACTAATTAAATATTCAGATTCCACAACCACCCAAATTGTATTTATTTCTATTGAAACACTCAAAGGAGAAAATATAGGTTTGTTAGCACCTAGATGGGCACATACATGGGGTATAGGGCAAGCACAAGAGGATAATGGAGTAATTCTACTTCTGGCAAAAAAAGAACGAAAAATTTGGATTTCACCGGGTTATGGAGTAGAGGATCGTTTAACAGCTGGAATAACAGGTGAAATTGTTAGAGATTATATAGTACCTGAATTCAAAAAAGGAAACTATTATGCAGGTCTCGATCAAGGAGTTGATGCCATTATTAAAGCTCTAAAAGGCAAGTTTAAAGGAGAACGAAAAAAGAAAGACAACGGAGCAGATATAGAAGGGGTGCTCCTTTTTATATTCTTGATTATCATAATTCTAATTATCATTTTTAAAAACAAAGGAAATGGCAATAACCGCGGCGGCGGCGGCGGATTAGATTTAGTAGACATTATCATTTTAAGCCGTATGGGACGTGGCGGTAGCAGTTGGTCTTCTGGTGGTAGTTGGGGAGATGATGGCGGCTTTGGCGGTGGTTTTGGCGGTGGCGGTTTCTCAGGCGGTGGTGCTGGAGGAGATTGGTAGTTTAAAGAATAAATTGCTATCGTGTAATAGAGGATAAATAAAATGAAAATATTGGTAGCTTTTAGTGATCCTATTTTACAATATTTTAGTTAAAAAATTACCTAGTGTTTATTTTTTATTATTTGTGACAACAAAGAAAAAATTTAATAACATTATTACTGCCATTATTATCGCTATTGTTTATACAATAAGGACAGGAGGTATTATATAATAAAAATAAAAACATTAATAAAGCCTCCTTATTCAAGGAGGCTTTTTGTATTTATAAACTTTTTAAAAATGAGAAAAATGAAAGCAAATTTTACTAAGTAGAAAATGCGACAAAGGGATTTGTTTTTAAATCATAAAACAAACTTTACTTCTTCTATTATTTTCTCAATACTCTACATTAATATTATTAGCTAACTACTGTAGTTAATCAAATTTTTATTGAACATTTGTTTTTCTAGTAATAATTTCTACTGGAACAGGTATTTATTTGTCAAAAAAATAATAAAAAACCTTTTTTTTAAATGAAAGGCTTGACATCATAAAAAAGAATTGCTAAAAACCTTTGTTTGCAATGGTTTAAGTGGTATGACACTTCTTTAAAACGTTGTAAATAAACATTTTTAGAATCATTAAAAAAAAGCCTAACACTAATTTCGTTATTGAAACTATAACATTACAAAATGATTTTACACACTTTTTAATACACTACCATGATTTAACCCAGATTATGCATTTCAAGATTATTACAAAGAAAAAAAGACTTTAGATCTAAAAAGGTACTCGTTTTTTTGTTCTCAACGAAACGCATGATCTCTTTACTCAACTGGTAAGTTAAAAACTCTTTAAAACAAGGCGTTAGTTCAATCTTTCTAATGCCTTGTTTTTAAAATACTATTTTAACCATTTCGTTAATATATTCATGATTTTTTGCTGATCTTCTTTTGAAAAATGTTTAATTCGCGTAGCATGTGTTCCTTGAGGGAGTACCATTTTTAGAGCATCTAATTTTTCAATAGGAGTGGGAGCGCAAGCATACCAAGGATCTAATCCACCATAAATATATACTATTTTAGAACCTTTCTTTTCTATATAATCGCGTACCTGTTTAATATATAATTTATCGTATTTTAAATCAATGTTTCGAGGAGTAAATCTATTGTTACTAGACGATTTAACAATACGTAGTAAATCTTTTACTGGATTTAGATCAAAACCATAATATCCTAATTCTGTAAAATGTTGATAGAAAGAAGGTAAAAGACGATGAATCCCTTTATCTGAATATACTTCAAAACCTACAATATTATTTAAATAATCAAATAATTCTTTTGAAGAGGAGTTAAGTGAAGGGATCTTATCACAACTTCCATTCCATTGCCAAAAAGAAAAAGGCAATTCTAAAACAGCATACTCAAAAGCTTCAGAAATAGGGACTTCATTAAAAGTTAGGTTGTTTTTCTTCGCATAGGAAGCAACTTCTGCTTCAATAGCCGTTCTGTTAAGCATTAAGAGTCTTTGTATTTGCACGATTGAGTTTCTACATTCAGGAGTACCAACGGTGGTGTTATAATGTTTTACAGTTCGTTCGTCTTCCGTACCGTTTATCATGGGAGCAACGTAAGGAATAGCCACATCTATATCATTAGGATATTTAGACTTATAGATAAGTGTGGTTTCTCCTCCTTTACTAATACCTGTAGAAATCCATTTGCTGGTATATATTTTTTTTAATTTTTCAACTATCTGATGGCAATCCTCTATTGCTTGATTATTCGTTAAAAACTTCCAAGGAATAGGATTGGGTCTAGAATCACCGTAAAAACGATATTCTATTATTAATTGATTAGTGTCTAATAATGAAGATAATTCATTTTTTTCATAACGAGCATTATAGCCTTCTGTTTCAACTACCATAGGCTTAGAATAATCTTTATGAGAAAGATAAATACAATGTTTAAAAGTTCCTTTTGACAAATCATTATGATCTAAAGGCTCGTCTAAAATAATTTTATAAGACTCCGTAAAATCCTTAAGATTATTTATCTTTTCAATACTCGCTTTATTAAAAACTTCTTGAAGTTTTAAAAATAAAATTGATTTTTCTTGAGCAGTACAATTAATAGTAAAAAGAGAAAATAAGACAATGGATAAAAAACAAGAATATTTCATTTTAAAAATTTTAATCAAAAATCATAGAAATAGAAAATCAAAAAAAATAGTATATTAGCCTACTATGGTTTAATATTAACTACTTGTATGATACGGCAGAAATAAAAATGTAGCTTGTAAACCTCAATTTACAAAAAAATTAGTTTTTAAACCGTTTTCTATAATTCATGGGCGATATTTTTTTAATTTCTTTAAACTTTCTATTGAAATTAGAAATATTATTAAATCCCGTGAGTTCCGCAATTTCTACAATACTTATTTCATGGTTTGATGTCAATATACGAGAAGCTTTTTCTATACGCAATTCAATTAAAAACTGAAAAAAAGTTTTATTTGTTCTGACTTTAAAATACCTACAAAAGGCATTTTTAGTCATATTAGCTATATTCGCAATTTCTTCTAACGATATTTTCTTATCAAAATTATTCATTACAAATTCATATACAACTTGCATTCGTTTGCCTTCGGAATCAGTAATGTCTTTATTATACCTAAAAGACGAAAGTGATTTTTTTTTAGAAACAGTAAGTTTATTTAATAATTGTAAAAATTTAATAAACTTGGTTGTGTCTTTAGCAGTAGATAAATCCAATATAATCGAATATATTTTTTCTTTTTTAGACAATACCTTATATCCATTACGAGTATCCTCAAAAAAATTAAGTATTTGAGTAGATTCAGGAAGTACTTGCAAGCTGTCTTTGATTACAGTAGCGTCAAAAAAGATAGAATGTACTAAACTTAATTCCTCCTCCTTGTTTATCTCACTTTTAAATACATGCGGTAAGTTACTTCCAAAAACAATAATATCTCCAGCGTTATATTCAGATATTGTATCGCCCACTATTATCGTTCCTTCCCCTTTTTCAATATAACTAATTTGAATTTCTTCGTGTTGATGAAGTTTATCATATAAGATCAACTCTTTGTCAAACTGATAAATGATGGCTTCTTCTTTTGCCTTTGGTATTTTAAAAGGAAATACTTTCATAAGTAGGTACTTGGTTTACTCAAATTTATAATTTCAATGTATTATTATCATTTTTTTAGAGTATTATTTTTAATAATGGATAATATAGTATCATTTTAAGCTAAAAACTGATTATTGCCTTGATGATATTCAAAATAATTTTGTCAAAAAACAGCAATTATGAGTTTTCAATGGAAAGGCGTAATGCCAGCAGTTACTACAAAATTTACAGCAGATGATAAGCTTGACTTAAATACGTTTGAAATAAACATCAAGGCACAACTTGATGCAGGAGCAGAAGGGATTATTTTAGGAGGAACCCTAGGAGAAGCCAGTACTTTATTTGAAGAAGAAAAAAGAGAACTTATTCGAGAAACAGTTCGTGTTGTAAAAGGTCAAGTACCTGTTATAATGAATATAGCAGAACAAACAACCAGAGGAGCTATAGAAGCCGCTAATAAAGCCGAATTAGATGGGGCTAGAGGATTAATGATGTTGCCTCCTATGCGATACAAAGCAACCGATTATGAAACCGTAATGTTTTTTTCTGAGGTTGCTAAAAGCACATCATTGCCCATTATGGTATATAATAACCCCGTAGATTATAAAATTGAAGTAACCTTAGATATGTTTGAAGAATTGTTGAAATTTGATAACATACAAGCAGTTAAAGAATCAACAAGAGATATTTCTAACGTTACCCGAATTAAAAATCGTTTTGGAGATAGATTAAAAATATTATCAGGAGTAGATACGCTAGCTTTAGAAAGCTTACTTATGGGAGCTGACGGATGGGTAGCAGGATTAGTAGATGCTTTTCCCGCTGAAACAGTGGCTATTTACAAATTAGCAAAAGCAGGTAGAATAGAAGAAGCCATAGCAATTTACAAGTGGTTTTTACCATTGCTAGAGTTAGATATTAGCCCTCAATTAGTACAAAATATAAAATTAGCCGAAGTAGCAACCGGTATAGGAACGGAATACGTTAGGGCACCTCGTTTGCCTTTAGCAGGAGCAGAAAAAGAAAAAGTTTTAGCAATTATAGCAGAAGGATTAAAAACAAGACCTGTTTTACCAGATTACAAAAACGTATCGGTAGCAACAGAAATAGTATAGATAAACAAAATAAAAAAATCATCTTTTAATAAAGTTCATTTGATAGGCTTCTTTTCATAAGGTTGATAATGTTTTTTCAGAACCTATCCTATAACCTACAAGATTTTCCTTGTAGGTTACTTTATTAAATAAATAAATAAAAAATATGATTACTGGGAAAAATTATATAGGAAGCCATTTGCTAGCAAGTGGTTCTAAAATTTTAAAAACGTTTAATCCGGAACTTAACCAAGAAAACGATTGGAATTTCATAGAAGCAACAACTGACGAAATAGAACAAGCTGTTCAACTAGCACATAAAGCGTACCAAGAATACAAAAATTTTTCAGGTAAGAAAAAAGCCTTATTTTTAAATGCAATTGCAGATGAAATACTAGCTTTAGGAGATGCTGTTTTAGAAGTGTATGTTCAAGAATCAGGTTTGCCAAGAGGAAGAGCCGAGGGGGAAAGAGGAAGAACAATAGGGCAACTTCGCGCTTTTGCTCAAATGCTTGAAGAAGGAAGTTGGGTAGAAGCAACTATTGATACAGCAGTTCCCGATAGACAACCCGTACCCAAAGTAGATTTAAGAAAAATGCTTTATCCTTTAGGACCAGTAGTTGTTTTCGGATCAAGTAATTTTCCTTTTGCTTTTTCTACAGCAGGAGGAGATACTGCCTCAGCATTAGCCGCAGGATGCCCTGTCATTGTAAAAAGCCATTCTCTACACATAGGAACAGGGGAATTAGTAGCTTCCGCTGTATTAAAAGCGGCACGAAAAACAGGAATGCCCGAAGGTGTTTTTTCTAATCTAATAGGAAGCGGTATAACTCTAGGGACTACATTAGTAAAGCATCCATTAATTAAAGCTGTTGGGTTCACTGGGAGCATTATTGGAGGTAGAACACTTTTTAATCTAGCAGCACAACGTCCCGAACCCATTCCGGTATTTGCAGAAATGGGAAGTATTAATCCCGTTGTATTATTACCTAACGAATTAAAAAACAACACCTCTTTTTGGGCTAAACAATATGCAAGTTCCATCACTTTAGGAACAGGACAGTTCTGTACAAATCCGGGTTTAATAATTGGATTAGAAAGCCCAGAATTAAACTCTTTTGCATCCGAATTAGCATCTGAAATTTTACAAATAGCACCTTCTTGCATGTTGCATTCCTCGATTAGAAAAAATTATGACGAAGGACAACAAGAATTAAGTTTACAAAAAGGAGTCGAAATTTTAGCTATTCATGAAGGTAAAACAAAACCTAATTATGCCCCTCAAACCGTATTACGAGTTAGTGCAACAGAATTTTTAAACAATAAAACATTAAGCCATGAAGTATTTGGACCGTTTTCAGTATTAGTGGTTTGTGAAACGAAAGAACAAATGACTACGGTTATAAACAACCTAGAAGGACAATTAACAGGAACAATTATCGCAGAATCAAAAGAACTAAGTCAATATAGAGAGGTAGTAGAAGCATTAAAAGGAAGAGTTGGACGTTTAATCTTTAACGGTGTGCCAACTGGAGTTGAGGTTTGTGCGTCTATGTTGCATGGTGGTCCTTATCCTGCCTCATCTGATTCAAGATTTACAGCGGTAGGGATTCATGCCGTAAAACGTTGGGTAAGACCTATAAGTTATCAAAATTGGCCTAACGAATTATTACCAGAAGAATTAAAAAATGAAAACCCATTAGGAATTTCAAGAACCGTAAATGATCAATTAGAAATAACAACAGCTTTTATTACAGCGTAAGCAATGGGAAGAAAAACTTTTTTTTGTGTAGATGCACATACCTGCGGAAATCCCGTAAGGGTTGTAGCTGGTGGTGGTCCTGATTTAAAGGGAGCAAACATGAGCGAAAAAAGACAACATTTTTTAAAAGAGTACGATTGGATTCGAAAAGGACTAATGTTTGAACCCAGAGGTCATGATATGATGAGTGGTAGTATCTTATACCCTCCTGTTGATCCAGAAAATGATTTTGGAATTTTGTTTATAGAAACCTCAGGATGTTTACCCATGTGCGGTCACGGGACTATAGGTACAATTACCATAGCTGTTGAAGAGGGATTAGTTACGCCAAAAATTCCAGGAAAAATTAGAATGGAAGCACCAGCAGGTCTTGTGCAAATAGAATACAAACAAATTGGCAAAAAAGTAGAGTGGGTACGTCTTACAAATGTAAAATCCTATTTAGCAGCGCAAGATTTAACTATAGAATGTCCTGAATTGGGAGAAATACTATTTGATGTAGCTTATGGAGGGAACTATTATGCCATAGTTGATCCACAGAAAAATTTTAGCGGTATACAAAATTTTACCGCAAGCAAAATAATACAATACAGTCAAGTGGTTCGTGCACGTATAAATGAAAAATATCCAAATCGATTTATACATCCAGAAAATGATACGATTAAAGATGTAAGCCATTTATTATGGACAGGTACTCCAATTGATTCAAGTTCTTCAGGAAGAAACGCTGTATTTTATGGAGATAAAGCAATAGATCGTTCCCCTTGCGGTACAGGAACCTCTGCTCGAATGGCGCAATTACATGCAAAAGGGATCTTAAAAAAAGATGAAGAATTTATACACGAAAGTTTTATTGGCAGTAAATTCATCGGACGGGTAGTTGAAGAAACCAATATAGGTTCTATACCCGCAATTGTACCAAGTATTCAAGGATGGGCTAAAGTTTATGGTTATAATAACATTATTATTGATGATGATGATCCATACGCTCATGGATTTCAGGTAATATAAATAGAATTAAAAATCAGGAAAGTATAGCGAAAATAAATTTGCTAAGCTTTTTTAAAAATATCTCAAATCTCAAAAGTATTAAAAAAATGAAAAAAATAAGTATAATAGGAGGCGGTATTATTGGGTTATGTACTGCTTATTATTTGACAGAAGAAGGATATGAGGTAGAAATATTTGACAGTTCTGATCTAACAGACGGTTGCTCCTATGGAAATGCAGGAATGATAGTACCCTCTCACGTTATTCCCCTTGCACAACCAGGTATGATTGCACAAGGCGTTAAATGGATGTTTGATAGTAAAAGTCCCTTTTATATCCAACCTCGTTTTGATGTTGATTTGTTGAAATGGGGGTGGAAATTTTATAAAAATGCCACAAAACAACATGTAGAAAAAGCAAAACCAGCTCTTCGAAATTTGTCTCTGTTAAGTAAAGAACTTTATAAAGATTTAGCAAGTAAAAGTAATTCCTTTTACTATGAAGAAAAAGGACTTTTAATGTTATTTAAAACAGATAAAACAGGTGCGGAAATTGTGCATGAAGGAGAAGAAGCTAAAAAATTAGGGTTAGAAGTCGAATTCTTATCAAAATCAGAAGTAGAAAGTTTAGAACAAGGAACGAAACTAGATATTTTAGGGGGAGTTCATTATAAATGCGATTCGCATTTATATCCTCAAAAATTCATAGCATACCTAAAAAGAGAATTAGCTAAAAAAGGAATAAAGATTCATAATAATTGTAGTGTGATGGATTTTGTTATAACAAACGAAAAAGTAAGTCAGATAATTACTTCTAAAGGAAATTTTAGTACAGACGAAGTTGTAATTGCTACAGGAGCATGGAGTCCTAGTTTAGCTAAAAAAATAGGGACAGGTATTTCTCTTTTACCAGGAAAAGGATACAGTTTTACGTTATTAGATAAGGAAAAAAAACCTCTAATTCCTTCTATTTTATGTGAAGGAAAAGTAGCTGTTACTCCTATGAATAAAGATATTCGTTTTGGTGGTACCATGGAAATTACTCATACAGGAGATACAAAAATAAATCGGAACAGATTGCAAGGTATCGTTAATACAGTAAACACTTTTTATCCTGAAATGAAAGTGGGAATGCCTGAAAATCAAGAAATATGGTATGGTTTTCGTCCTTGTACTCCGTCAGGTATGCCGATAATTTCCAGAGATAAAAATATTCAAAATGTAATTTTAGCAACAGGACACGGCATGATGGGATTAAGTTTAGCACCTGCTACAGGTAAAATAGTTTCTGAAATTATAGCTAATAAATCCCATTCTATATCTATTCGCCAATTTCAGTTGAGTTAATGGTTTGTTTTATTGTAAAAGGAAAATCAGATGGGTTAGAAAATTTGTTTTAAGTTGGGTTAAAAAGAAGGGGTTCGCTTTTTTAAAGTCGAACCCTTTCAAATTTTAGTTTAATTGTAAAAAAGCTTTACATACAGCTTGTGTATTATATTATTTAAACTTAAAATATACTGAATTAAAAAGTAAAGTTCTCGATACGTTTTTGAAATGAAATGGAAAAAACAACTCGAACAGATGGTTGAGTATACAATCGAAATCATCGTCAGATCGAGTGCGAAACGCATCGAGAACCAACGCTAATTTTTGTTGCTTTTATAGATGTACTATTTTTAAAAAGAAAATTCAAAGTTTAAACCCAGATTGCGCATTAGAAATTTAGTATAGATAAAAATGACTTTGAATCTAAAAAAGCACTCTTTTTTTATCCTCAATGTAAAACTACAGCTCTGGGGAAAAAATGTGTGCATTTTTATTTTCTTTGCCCTTATTTTTTTCATCACAAAGGCTAACGCATAATTTGGGTTAAATGGTATTATTTTAAAAATAAATGTTTACTATCTTCCACTTTTTCTTTAGAAATTAGTTTAACTTGATACGTTCCTCTAGGTAAATTTTGAACGGAATAATTTTCCAATTGTTGCGTTATTCTTACAAGCTGGCCTAAGTTGTTATAGATTTCTATACGACTATCGTTAGAAATGCTTTCAGGTATTGAAAACGTTACTTGATCGGTAGCAGGGTTTGGCACCATAATAAATTTAGATTCTTTTGTATTTATAGGTCCTGATAAAGGTAAGGTTACATTTACAGGAGTACTCCAATTACTTTCTCCTGTAGAATTAAGAGCTTTTACTCTAAATTGAAATTGTGTACTAGATTCAGGTTTTGCCGCATATAAATAATAACTAGTTGAAGTTCCTACTGTGTACCAAGTACCTGAGGTATTCAATTGTACCTCATATTTACTAGCATTAAGAACCTTATTCCATAAAGCATAAAATCCATTTTTAGAGATTCCACCATTTAAATAAGCATAAGGCGTTTCTAAAGTAGTATTTTGTTCTTGTATTTGTACGGTGTAGTCTTCAATTTCTCCATCGTTAATATATCCACAAGGAGTATTACTAATATCATTATAGCGCATTATGATACGCATACGGAAAGTACCTTTTGTGGTTAAAGGAATTGAAAAAGTGCCCGTGTACTCTTTGTTTGTTAGTGCTGTTTTTAAAACGATTTCTGAATTTTCAAATTGTTTATTGTCATTATAGTCAATCCAAATTGTCCATGCTTCATCAGAAGCAGAAGGATTAAAACCAGGGGTAAGTACTGTGGTTATTTGTTCTCCTGATTTTAAACTAATTGTTTTAGATGCGTAATTACCATATCCTTCATAATCCGCTCCAGAAGTATTTGTAAAAGAACTTAATTTAATGGATTTAATATATTCATAAGCATTTCTCGCGCTAACTTTACAATAATCCACATAATCGCTAGGAGCTGTAATTATTGTTTCATTAGAGTAGCTTGATTTTTCAGTTCCTTTGTAAGCACTTATTCTATATTTGTAAGTAATACCTACATTAATAAGGTTGTCTGAATATGTATAAGTATTAGGTGCCAAGGTAGTAATTAGCTGATAAGCACCTCCATTAGTTGATTTTTCTAGATAAAAACCATCTTCTGTTGTATTTTTATCAATCCAGTTTAGAACAACAGTATTGTTATTGATAGCAGAAGTAAGGTTTGAAGGAGAGGTTAAAGATTGTAGATCTTTTTCACCTGCTTTTATGGGAGCTCCAGGTTGTGTGTTGTAAGCGTATTCTGTAATTCTATACCCTTCAGAGCCACTAACAGGCTCTACTTTAAAATAGCCATAGCAAGTATTGCCATCTATTTTGTATTCATAGCCAATATATCCTATTTGTCCTCTCCAATCATTATACGACGGATTGATGATGTCTAGCTGGTTGGGATACGCTCCAGGTGCTGTAAAATTAGAAGAACCATTTATTTCAGTTCCTTTTGTTAAACGGCTAATATTTCTTGTGTTTGCATTGCAAATCAATCGCTTTCCATACGTTTCTAATTTGTATTTATCGGTTTCAAATAGCCAAAATCCATACGAAGTATCGTCTCCTTTTTCTGTATTAAAGAAAAGCCATGTTTGATTAGGCGTTGCCATCCAGTTTGGTTGTCCTTTAGCTAAAAATATACCGTAAGGATCTATAAAAACAAATTTAATGTTTAATTTGTCAGATATTAAGTTGTTAGTGCCTCCAGAAAAGGCAGCGGGTAAAAATTGAATACTTGCTAAAATATTATGATTAGTCTGATGGTTTTGTGCAGAGCCTTCCAATGTAAGAGTTGCTTTAGAATTACTATTTATGGTTATGATAGGATTTAAGCCTTGAGGGAAATTGGTTAGTGTATAATGGGTTCCTTGAATAAGTTTTCCAGAGGATAATGAAAAAGTTTTTCCTGCTGTTAGACTTAATTCATTTATTTGAGAGAAAGTACCATTGTTGCTAATGTTTTCTTTGTAAAGACTTAATGGGGCGATAATTGATGCTAGTTGGTTGTCATATACGCCTGTAGCTAATAAATTTGAATTTTGCCAAAGAGTAATTCTTGCTTCGTGTTGCATTGCTGCAATCATTCGGTCAACTTGACCTCTGGTAAACATTTTATAACAACCTCTTGCTCCGTTGTATCCCATGTAGTTTTCGATATTTACTTTGTCTCCATCGCAATTTGTACCAGGGGTGCAGCTCAAGGTGTGTTTAGCATCTTCTTTAGGTGTGTCGTCTACCTGATCTGTTCCCGTACAACCATCTTCAAATGTGTGAATTAAGTTAAAAAAATGACCAAATTCATGGGTAAGGGTAGAAGAAAATTCTTTGTCGGTGTTGCCTAATAGATAAGCGCCATTAAATACTATTCTAGCGGTATTTCTATTGGTCATATTTATATCGGGATACCAAGCCACTCCAGAATTAGTGTAAATATTCTGATTGTATAAATCATTTTGTATATAAACGTTTAGGTATTTTTTATTATCCCAAGCATCTGCTGCAATTTGATCATCATATCCACCTCCATTTCCATACCCATTTTTTGTTGTATGAAAAACAACCCCTAGGGTGTTGCCTCCATTGGGGTCGATTTTAGCTAATCGAAATTGAATGTTTAACGTTGCTCGACGAGGTTGAAAAAAAGGGTCAACGCTATTGAAGTCATCATTAAGCCCATTAAAATCATTATTAACAGCATTTAATGCGTTGACGATTTTTTCGTAGGTAACACTTTTTCCGCTTTGTGTAGTACCATAAATATGAAATACGACAGGGATAATGTAATTAGTGGCCAAAGCGTTGTTTTTTACATTTTTGTTTTTACGTAAATCCTGTACAAACTTTTTTGTAAAGATTTCAAATTCATTTCTGTTTTTTAAAGCATCGGGATTTTTTCTTTGTGTAATTTCGTTTTGTTCTCTTGTTCCGCATTCTAGAAGTTGAGCATATAAGCTCCCACCAATACTTAGTAGGAGGTTAATTAAGATTAATGTTTTTTTCATAATTCTGTTTTTTGGTTTTTTATTTATATATAATGCAATTTATTTCTATTTTATTTCTATTTTTTATGCTTATTTAACAATAAAGAATACTATTCTATCCTGTGTTTTGCTTTTGTATTTCTAAGAGGTAAATAGTATGATTTTTTAGAAAAAGGAGTAGTTTAAAAACAAAAAAGCCATTGCTTTTTTTAGCAATGGCTTTTTAAATAAAGGAGGTGTTATTTTATTTTTCTCGTATATAAATATCAATTGGTACACCTTCAAAGTTCCAGTTGTTTCTGATTTTATTTTCTAAGAAACGTTTGTATGGATCTTTTACATATTGAGGTAAGTTAGCAAAGAACACAAATTGTGGTGATTGTGTTGGTAACTGCATACAGTATTTAATTTTTATGTATTTCCCTTTTAGTGCTGGAGGTGGCATGTGTTCAATGATGTTTAGCATGTACTCATTGAATTTAGAGGTAGGAATGCGTTGTTTTTTGTTTTCGTACACTTGAACAGCAGCTTCTAATGCCTTTAGTAAGCGTTGTTTTGTTAATGCCGAAACAAAAATAATAGGTACATCTGTAAAAGGAGCTATTTCTTCACGAATTTTAGCTTCGTATAATTTTGTGGTCATTGTGTCTTTTTCAACTAAGTCCCACTTGTTAACTAAAATCACAACTCCTTTGCGATTTTTTTCAGCTAACCAAAAAATATTTTGATCTTGTCCTTCAAAACCACGAGTTGCATCTATCATTAAAATACAAACGTCACTATGTTCAATAGCGCGAACAGAGCGCATTACAGAGTAAAATTCTAAATCTTCTTTAACTTTTGATTTACGACGTATGCCTGCTGTATCAACTAGGTTGAATTCAAACCCAAAACGATTATATTTCGTATCAATAGCATCACGAGTAGTACCTGCAATATCCGTTACTACAAAACGATCTTCACCAATTAAAGCATTGATAAATGAAGATTTTCCAGCGTTAGGACGGCCCACTACACAAAAACGCGGTAAAGGATTTTCTTCTTCTAGGACTTCTGGTAGTTCGGGCAGTACTTCTACTAATTTGTCTAGTAATTCTCCTGTTCCACTACCATTCATACCAGCAATAGTGTAATATTCTCCTAAACCTAAAGAGTAGAATTCAACAGCGTCACTCATACGCATTGCATTATCTACCTTGTTAACAGCTACTAAAACAGGTTTGTCAACTTTACGAAGCAAATTAGCTACTTCCATATCCATAGGAGTTACGCCTTCTTCTACGTCTACTACAAAAATGATAGCATCGGCTTCGTCAATGGCTAATTCTACCTGTTTGCGAATTTCTCCTTCAAAAATATCATCAGAACCCTTAATATAACCACCTGTGTCAATTACAGAAAACTCTTTTCCATTCCATTCACTTTTACCATAAATACGATCGCGTGTTACCCCTGCAACAGAATCTACAATAGCTTCACGACGTTGAATTAATCGGTTAAAAAAAGTTGATTTCCCTACATTAGGTCTCCCTACAATGGCTACGATATTATTCATTTTTCAATTTTTCAGTGCGCAAAGGTAAAAAAAACAAACTGGTTACACATTCTTTTTGGTAAAATTATCTTTCCATGGATCTGATTTTTATATATTTGCTCCTCCCACAAAAAGTTTAAATGAGAAAAAGGGTTCTATTATTGCTTGCTATTATTATACTCATGCATGCAGGAGTAGTGAGTTCTATTTTTGAAATTAAACAAAACTTTTTAAAATCAGTGGTGTTAGAAAATTATTCTGAAAATGACTGTTTTACGATAAAATTAACTTTAACAGAATTTCTTAAAAGTAGAATTTCAGATCATGAAATTATAATTAATAAAGAATTTCATGATGTTATTGAAATAAAAACGGATGATCAATTTGTGGTTTTAAAATTAATTAACGACAAAATCGAAAAAAAATACCTCAACAGAACAAAAGATTATAAGGAAAAGACTAATACAGGAGCAAAAAATAAGAACCAAAGGTTAAAAATCAATTTTCTGTACTATCAGGAAAATATAGCGTTTGTTTTACTAAATAATTACTCATATTGTCGGAAAGCAAAATTAAACATGGATGATTTAATGAATTATTTACAAAATAAACAATCAATAGAACCACCTCCACCAGAGTATACTTATTTAATAGGTTGATCGTTTTACCTCAATCTATTTTATTGAAAATAATATATTGATAGACAATAGGATAAAAAAGCGTTTAGCTTTATTTAAATCTTTGTTTATCTCATTTAGTATTTAGCTAAAGTGTTAGCTAAATCTAGTATGATAATTTTTAAAAATAAGTAAAGTATACATGAAAATTAAAAATAAAATAGGAGTAGTTTTATTGGGACTTACTTCAATTCAAGCTATTTCTCAAGAGAATAACAAAAATATAGAAATTAATAAATTAAATGAAGTAGAAATTACAGCTACTTCGCAATCAGATAAGACATTATTAAAACAAGCGGCGTCTATTTCTAAATTAGAAACCAAAGAAATTCAACGTGGTACAGGATTGTTTTTTGATGATGCTGTAAATACAAACATACCAGGAATGTTTATGCAGCGCCGTACTGTATCAGCAGGACAAACGTTTAATATTCGCGGATATGGAAATGGCGTGCGAGGAACTAATGGAACTAATAGTAATTTTGATTCACAAGGAGTAAAAGTGTATTTAAATAATATTCCAGTAACAGATGCTGAAGGAATTACTTTAATGGATGATATTGACTTTAATTCAATTGGAGAAGTTGAGGTTCTAAAAGGACCAGCAGGGTCATTGTATGGATTGGCTATTGCAGGTGCTGTAAATTTAAAAACAATTAAACCAGAGGCAGGAAAAACCTCTATTTCTCAAAATACCATGTTTGGTAGCTATGGTTTAAGACGATTGACCTCTCAAATAGCTGTGGGGAGTGAAAAATCCTCTTTTTTAGTTAATTACGGAAACCAAAAGTATGATGGTTTTATGAATCATACAGCTTCTAAAAAAGATTTTGTAAATATTTTTGCTGATTTTGGCTTAAGTAACAAGCAAAAAATCAATGCGTATGTAGGATATACCAATAGTTATGAGGAAAGAAATGGAGAACTTACAATAGCTCAGTATCAAAATTTAGATTATTCAGGAAATCCAGCTTATATTAAAAATAATGCACATAGTAATGTCATTAGTTTCAGAGCAGGACTGAACCATTTTTATCAAATATATAAAAACCTGAGTAATTCCACTTCTGTTTTTGGTTCAGGAATTAGTAGTAATGTAAGTTCTGCTGGAGGATGGACCGATAAATTACCTGTAAATTATGGTTTTCGTTCTACCTTTGATAGTAAATGGGATTTAGGTAATGAGTTTAAATTGTCAGGTATTACGGGAGTTGAAATGCAAATGCAAAATGCACAAACACTGGCATATCCTATGGGGAATCCTGTAAATGCAGAGGGATATAATACTATAGGGGTTTTAAGAAGTAATTTATACGTTTTGTCAAAAACAAATTCTGTATTTACTGAATGGACTTTTAATATGCCCTATGATTTTGCTCTAACGGCTGGTATTAGTTCAAATTATATGAGAATAGATTCTAATGACAGATTTCCTTATATTTACAACCCTTCAGGAAATCCGCAAGTAACCCAAAATAGTAAACCATTAAACTTTAATGTATCTTATAAAGATATGTATTCTCCAAAAGTAGCTATTAGTAAAGTATTTTATAAATCAGTATCTGTTTATGCTTCTTACAACAAAGCATATAAAGCACCTGTAAGCGGTTATTTATTTATTCCTGAAATCAATCAGGTCAATAGTAATTTACGTCCAGAAATTGGAGAACAATGGGAGGTAGGTACAAAAGGAAAACTTCTAGAAGGACGTTTAGGATTTGAATTGGCCGCTTTTAGAACAAATTTTAAAGATAAAATGTCAACCGTTTCAGTTACAGATCCAGCCAATACAACTAAGTTGTATACTTATATGATTAATGGAGGAAGCCAGCTGCATAAAGGAGTAGAAGGTAATTTAAAATTTGAAATGATAAAAACAACAAATGGTTTTCTAAAATCATTCGCGCCATTTGTAAACGGGACTTATTCTGATTTTACATACCCAGAGTATAAATTTAGTAGAACCACCACTGGGGCTAATATTGCTCAAAATGTTTATGATTTTTCAGGCTTGAGTGTGTTAGGAACCCCTAAATGGGTTGCTAATGCAGGGGTAGATTTTCTAACTAAATTGGGAATCTATGGTAACGTAACGTTTAATCATAGAGGAACTGCTAATTTTGGATACGTTCCTGTAGATAGAACAAATCCAAATTTACAAATCGCAACTGCGGATAAATACAATTTATTACATGCTAAATTAGGTTTAAAAATAAATGTAATCAATCACCTAGATTTAGATGTTTTTTCAGGGGTTAATAATATTACTAATGTACAGTATTACCAAATGGTTTTTGTTAATCAAATGCCTGATGCGTACATTCCTGCACCTTTAAATGCAACCTTTTTTGGAGGTTTAAATGTAAAATATACTTTTTAATATCGTACAGAGGATGTTTAAAAAAGGATTCAACATTTGTTGTTGATTTAAACAAGATAGAAGGGGAATGGCTTTACTTGTGCAATTTTCCCTTCTGTTTTGTGTTATACAGATTTTTTTAGAATTCTCAGAATTTTTATAACGTACTTTTTGTTATAAAAAAATGTTTTTTTAAAAAAATAAACGCGTTTTGTTGGTTTTTAATAATTTTCTTATCTTGGTTGCCCTCTAATCAAATAAACTAAAAATGGAAACTGAAAACACGATTAACCTACGACTGCGATTTTATAAAGACATTGACGAAACAGTTGATGTCGTGAGACAAAAATTTATTGATTATAAAAGTCAAATTTCTTCGGATTATGTAATGAAGATAAGAAGAAATCATATACAATTTACTATAGGAGGCTTAAAACAACGTTATTGGTCACCGTACTTAACGATAGAATTGGAAGAAAAAGAAGGGAGTAATGGACAAGCTACTCATATTCGAGGGTTGTTTGGACCCGCTCAAACCATGTGGACATTTTTTATATTTATGCACTTTATGGTAGCTGGAATTTTTATTGTCTTTATGATGTTTGCTCTTTCTGATTATATGTTAAGAAAAAGTATTACATCTGATTTTATAGTGATGGGATTAATGGTTTTTTGCTGGATATTTCTTTATATTCTAGGGCGTCAAACACGTGAAAACGGATATGGCCAAATGAACGAATTAGAACAAGAGTTCTTAAAAATTATTCAATAAAACTATTGGTTTCTAAAAAAGAACCCCGTTTTTAAGCAAAAGCAATTAAAAACGGGGTTTTATCTAAAGGAATTGTATAAAAAGAGGAGTGTGTTTAATTTTTAAATCAGTCAATTATTTTTGATTATATCCAAAACGTCTTAACTGTTTTTCATTCGAGCGCCAATCTTTATTAACCTTTACGTACAGTTCGATATGTATTTGTTTACCAAAGAATTTTTCTAATTCTTGGCGGGCTTGAATCCCTACTTTTTTAATAGCAGCTCCTTTGTGGCCTATGATAATTCCTTTCTGAGTATCGCGTTCTACCATTATTAAAGTACGAATTCTGATGATCGTATCATCTTCTTTGAATTCTTCCGTTTCAACTTCACAAGCGTAAGGGATTTCTTTATCATAATTTAATAATATTTTTTCGCGGATTGCTTCATTAACAAAAAAACGTTCGGGTTTATCTGTTAAAGCATCTTTAGGATAATACGGTTCTGATTGAGGAAGTAATTCTATAATTCGATCAAAAACAGCTTGTATGTTAAAATTTTCTAAAGCAGAAATAGGGAAAATTTCCGCATTAGGTACTTTCTCCTTCCATATAGTTACTTGTTCTTCCAGTTGTTCTTGATTGGATTTATCAATTTTGTTTAAAAGAAGAAGGACTGGTATTTTAGAGTGAATAATTTTATTAAAAAAAGCTTCGTCTTTTAAGCTTTTTTCACCTATTTCCACCATATAAATCAAGATGTCAGCATCTTCAAATGCCGATTTCACAAAATCCATCATAGAATTTTGTAATTCATAAGCAGGCTTTATAATTCCGGGTGTATCCGAAAACAATATTTGAAAATTATCACCATTTACAATACCCAAAATTCGATGACGAGTTGTTTGTGCTTTACTTGTAATGATGGATAAGCGTTCTCCTACTAAAGCATTCATTAGAGTTGATTTTCCAACATTGGGATTTCCTATAATATTAACGTATCCTGCTTTGTGCGACATAATGTACTTTTTTTGCAAAGGTAGGAAATAAAACCCGATAGCTTCATATTCTATGAATAGAAAGGGGATGTAGATGATAAAAATCAATAAAAAATTAAATTAAATAAATTACATTCGCTATATGAAAGATATAGAAACAAGAGAAGACATATTATGTATAATGAAGGAGTTTTATAATAAACTCTTGGCTGATGGTAACATTAATTTCTTTTTTAAAAAGACAACTCATGTTGATCAACATTTAGATGAGCATTTAGATGTTTTATGTACTTTTTGGGAACAAGCCTTGTTCTTAAAAGGAGGTTATGCTAATAATATGTTTCAAATACATAAAGATATTCATGATAAAGAACCCTTTTTAAAGGAACATTATGATATTTGGTTGGATTATTTATACGATAGTATTGACCCTTATTTTGAAGGTAAAGTTGCAGAACAGATGAAGAAAATGGCGGTAAACATGGCCACCGTTTTAAAAATAAAATTAGTTTAATCTAATGTTTTATAAAGGACATTATTATTTCAAAGGTAATTAATAAGATAATGATCCACTCTAAACGAGAACTTTCTTTTACATTTAAAACTTCGGTAAATATTTTTAGATTGTTTTCAACGATAGAAAGACGGTAATCGACGTCTTTAAAACGGGGTAAAATTTCAAAATTGGATTTCATTTTTTTGTTCAAAGCATCTAGTTTTTCGTTTTCCCATACGGAGTTAGGATCGTCTAGTATATATAAGTTATCTACAATACTGTTTTTTACGTTTAGTACTTGACCTATGTATTTTAAAAGATGCTTTTTAGAAATATTAATATTTCCAGTATTTTCTAGTTGGAGAATGAATTCTTTAGTAGAAGAAACCAATTTGCCTGTAAGGATCTCATAATATTCTAATGCTACTGATTGCGCCACATTCAGCATAATTATTCGTATAGCTGAACTGTCTAATTCAGGTAAGAGAACTTCATTGTTTTTAACTTCAAAATTTATATTTTCTTCCTTTATTATAATAAAATACCTCTCTTTTAAAAGCATATCTATTGGCGATTCCTGATGTCTTTTTATTTTTTGTAACCATTCGGTTTCTTCTTCAGGGCTAAAATTGGCAAAAACAACCACACCGTAATCTAATAAATAAATAAATTTATTTTGTTCTATTTGCTTAAAAAACTCTGAGCCAGAAAAACTATAATTAGCTCCCTCTAACTCATCTTTGAAATCTTTAATATTAATAATTTCGGCTAACTGAATTGCGGAGATTTTTATTTTCATGAGATTTTGTTTCTTACAAATTTACACACAAAATTATTCTTTATAAAGTATATTTGTGTAAAGGTTTTGTAAATCAGTACAATAAACTGTTTTTTTATTGAGTGTAAAGGATTTTTATAATTTGTTATTAGGATTTATCGAACCAATAGATTATTCTCTTTTACCGCATTAATGATTTCGGTAAAACCTCCTTTATAGGAACAATTTTAAAAATTCCATTGGCTACAGCAAAAACAATAAGTCCCACAAAAGGTTTGTAGCATAAATTAATAAATTTATAGGGAGTATTAGGTAAGAAGCGACCAATAATGAGGACGATGATTAATACGAAAAACAAATGTAAAAATTTCCAACTAAAAGGATGTACACCAAATTTTTTATAATTGAAATAAATTTTTATTAGATTGTAGGTAGTCAGAGAAATAGCAGTAGCAATAGAAACACCAATAATACCTAATTTAAACCAAAATAAAAAAATAAGATTAGAGATTATAGTCAACAAGGCCAACGCAACGGTTGTGGTATTATTAAATTTATAATATTTAGAATTTGTAATAATATAACCATTAAAACCTGTAGCTAAATCAAATAACAAAGCAAATCCCATGATATATAATACGGGTAAGCCTTTGGCTAATTTATCTCCATTTTTCATCAAAGCAAATAAATCTTCAATTCCAACGGCTACTAAACCAAATAATACGATGCCAATTACAAATAAATACAAGGACGTTTTATGATGTAAGGTTTTTAACTCTTGTAGTTTGTTTTCGGCTATATACTGTGCAATAATAGGAGCTGAAATAGTATAAACACCTAAGGCAGGAACAGTGATCATTCGAACCAAATTAAGAGAAGTATTGTAGATAGAAACCTCTTGAAAGGTTAACATTTCGCCAATCATATAGGTGTCAATGTTCAGTGCAATTACAGAGCCCATACTTCCTAAAAATGTATAAAAGGAATAAATAAAAAGGGCCTTCCCAAATTGATCCTTTTTTAAAAAAGTAAAATCCATTTTTTGGGTCAGTTTTTCTAGGCGATTAAGATAAACGATCATACCTAAAAAAGCGATTACAAAAAAGCCAACAAAGATCCATAAGGCCTTGCTTTCTTGTAATTTATCCCAAATCAATAACGTAAAGGCCGTTACCATTCCCAATTTAGGAAATAGATTTTCAAAAATATTAGGGATAACAATTCGTTTCTTTATAGAAATGTATTTAGATGTTAATTGTATTAATGAAAGGAGTAATGCTATTGAAAGGATATAAGGAGAATAAATGTAAAAATCAGTTGATTGGAGGGATGGAAAGAGTATTATTGTGAATCCTAATAATATGAATCCTAATGAAAAATTACTAATAATAAAAACAATAGAAAATTTGAATAAGTTTTGTTGCGTATTGTTTTGTGACATTTGTGGAAAAAATCGCACATTAGCGTGCATGATTCCCAAGGCTACCAAAGGTAAAATTAATAAAGCAGTTTGATACACAAACTGTAGTTTACCCGAAAAATCTAAATCATACGGATATAAAAATACGGTAGAAAATATACCTACTACAGTACTTAAGTATCCTATGATACTGTATTTTATACTCTGTCTTGCTACAACACTCATTTAACTACTTATTTTATAAATTTCCATAGACTTATAGGACATTTAACCAAGTACCCAAAGTTTATACAAGTTGTCTAATTGGGGGGTAACCTGCTTTTACGTTCTTGATGCTAATTGTTTTTTAATTATGCCGTTGCTTATGACTTTTAAATTATTTAGGAATGAAAATAAAATTATTTATATAGCGATTAAAATCATTTAAATATTCATCTTTTTGAAAGTCAGGTAATAAAGAAATGGTAAAAGGTTGTAAAATCAATGATTTTCGATTGAAATAAAAAACTTCATAACCAAAACTGTTTATGAAATCAAAAATTTCTTGGATAGGATAGTGCGCATGACGTAACTCAATTTCAATAATAAATGTTGGGCGTAATTTTTCTAGAATATTTTTACTGCCTTTAACGGTGTCAAATTCATGTCCTTCGACATCAATTTTTACTACATCTAACTTTTCTATTTTATTTTGAGAAACCCAATCATCCAACGTTATTGTTTTGATCTCAATTTTTTCTACTTCATCTCCCATGTTTTCTAAAGAAGCACGTGTGTCCTGTAAGCCATTTTCTTTTTTAGGAATATGTAATATAGAAGTACCTGTTGTAGAAGAAGCAGCTAAGGGGAATAGTTTAATTTTAGGAAATAAAGGCTGAATATAATCGACTAATGATTCATTTGGTTCAAAACCAAAAATTTTACCCGTTTTGATCTTCTTCTCAGCTTGATATAAATAAATTCCTTTATTGGTTCCTATATCTACAAAAACCGAGTTTTCTTGTAAAAGCTGATGGATCAATAATAATTCCGGTTCACATTTATAGTTTCCAGTACTTAAAGAGGCAAGGGTTTTGTAATATCTTTTCTTGTATAAAGAAGGCCAATATTTATAGGCTAATTGTATTAAAAATTTCATATTTTGTTTAGAGTATTTAAGGCCTTTAACAAATTTTATATTTCTCTGTTTTTTTAAAATTTTCTTTTTAAAACGAGTTTTATTTTTTCAAAGGTAACTTTTTCTGTAAAAGTGTACAAATAGCGTATTTTCATAGACAAAGTGGCTATTTTGGATTTACCCCAGATTACGCATTAGAAATTTATTACAGATAAAAAAGGACTTTGAATTTATAAAAGTACTTCATTTTTTGCCCCTCAATAGAGTAAAACGACAACTGCGGTAAAAAAAATCGGTGTCTTTTTGCTCTCTTTGCCCTTTTTATTACAAAGTTTAAGCATAATCTGGGTTTAAAAATTTTTAGAATTTAAAAAAATTAAGCTATTATATTTGACTTTCTTTCGCCTATTTGTTGTCTCCACATCGCATAATAGAGTCCTTTGCTTTCCACTAATTCCTCGTGTTTTCCTTTTTCAATTATTTTTCCTTTTTCAAGAACAAAAATTTTATCAGCGTGCATAATTGTAGATAAGCGATGGGCAATTAGAACCGTTATACGGTTGTTGTTAGATATAGACTTGATGGTTTCATTAATAGCCTCTTCTGTAATGGAATCTAAGGCAGACGTTGCTTCATCAAAAATCAGAAGGTTTGGATTGCGTAAAATAGCCCGAGCGATCGATAAACGTTGTTTTTCACCCCCTGACACCTTAATTCCTCCTTCGCCAATAGTTGTATTTATACCCTTTTCTGCTCGGGTTAAAAGATTTTGACAACTAGCTTGTTCTAGGGCGTTTAACAAGTCATTGTCAGTGGCATCGGGTTTGACGAAAAGTAAATTTTCTTTAATAGTTCCTGAAAAAAGCTGCGCATCTTGTGTTACAAATCCTAATTGTTTTCTAATTTCTAGTAATTCTACTTCGGTTTCGTTTATATCGTTATAGGCAATAGTTCCTTCGTTGGGTTTGTAAAGCCCTACAAGGAGTTTTACCAATGTTGTTTTACCTGATCCTGAAGGACCTACGAATGCAACGGTTTCACCTTTTTTTATTTCAAAAGAAATGTTTTCAACCGCTTTAAAATGAGCTGATTGGTGTTTGAAACTTACCTGATTGAACGTTAATTTTTCTATTGTTCCAATATTTTTTGGAGAACTAGGTTTGTATTCAGATTCTTGGTCTAATAATCTTTTAAAATTATCTAAAGAAACTTTTGTTTCATTTTTCACAATGATAAACTGACTCATTTCTTGTAAAGGATTAAAAATAAAAAAAGTAAAAAAAGTCATCGTTAATAAATCGCCAACCACTATTTTTCCTTGAAAAACAAAATAATAAAGAGTAAAAACAACTAGGGTTCGCATAAAATGAACAGTTGTTCCTTGTATAAAACTCAAACTACGGATATAACGTATTTTTTGGAGTTCAAGTCCCAAGATTCTAAGAGTATTCTGATTCAGGCGAGCTTCCTCTTGTTGCGTCAATCCAAGGCTTTTTACTAATTCTATGTTTCGTAAACTTTCAGTAGTTGATCCCGCCAGGGCATTGGTTTGGGTTACAATATTTCTTGATACAGCTTTTATTTTTTTACCTAAAATAGAACTAACAAAACCAATGATGGGAGCCGTAATAATAAATATGATTGAAATTTTTATATCAATACGAGCTATGTATAAAAAAACAAAAATAAAACCCACAATCGTTTGGAAAATCAAAGAAATAGACAGGTTAATTAGCTTTTCGGAATCAATTCGAACTTTTTGCAATTTATTAAGAGTTTCACCACTGCGTTGGTCTTCAAATTGGGCATAAGGTAAATCCAATGATTTTTTAATCCCATCGGTATACATTTCAGCTCCTGTACGTTGAATAACAATACTGGTAAAATAATCTTGAAAGTTTTTAGTAATCCGAGAAATCATAGCCATTACGATGGATAGTCCTAGCCAAAAACCAACCGCTTTTATAAATGCCCAGTGATTTCCTTTATACTTTTCTATGCCTACACCGCAATCTTGCATGATTTTACCTGTAATGATCGAGTCGCTTAGACTAAAACAAATATTCATACCTGCCATTAATAAAGCAATCGCTAAAAGTTTATAATGTTTTTTTAAATATTGAAATAAAATATCCATTTCTATAGAATTGTTGTTTAGAGGATTGCTAAAATATTTGTAGTTTTGAACATGATTTTTTCCTTGAAAATACCAATTAACAAAACCAATCAAGCAATAAATTATCAATCCGATTTATTGTTATTAGGTTCTTGTTTTTCAGAAAACATAGGCAACAAATTTAGCTATTTTAAATTTAAGACCACAGTAAATCCCTTTGGGATAATTTTTAACCCTATTTCAATCGAAACGTTAATTAAAAGAGTCGTAGAAAAAAAATATTTTACGGAAGATGATATTTTTTATCATAATGATTTATGGCATTGTTTTGAAATACATTCAGAACTCTCAAATCCAGATAAAGAATCTTTTTTAAAAATACTTAATACTTTAATTGAATCTATAAATATACAAATTAGAACCTTAACCCATTGTGTAGTTACCTTAGGTACTTCGTGGATTTATAGAGCTAATAGAACAGGCGAAGTGGTTGCTAATTGTCATAAGATACCACAAAAAGAGTTTGTTAAGGAGTTGCTTTCTGTAGAGGATATTCAGCAAAGTTTAACCAATATGATTTCATTAGTAAAATCGTTAAATCCAAACATAAAATTTATTTTCACTATTTCTCCAGTACGACATATAAAAGATGGTTTTTTTGAAAACAATGTAAGTAAAGGGAATTTATTTTCAGCACTTCATAAATTGCTTTCTCTTACGAAATCAGAAGAAGCCTATTTTCCTAGTTATGAGATTATGATGGATGAATTGCGTGATTACAGGTTTTATGAGAAGGATATGTTGCACCCTAGTATTCTTGCTGTGGATTATATTTGGGAACGATTTTCAGAAGCCTATTTTAATGCAGAAACGAAATCTTTGATGATTGAAATAGAGGGAATTCAAAAAAGTCTTGCACATCGTCCTTTTAATTCTAATACAGAAAGCCATCAAATTTTTTTAGAAAAACTGAAAATTAAAACACAGATATTAATACAAAAACTCCCCCATTTATCCTTTTAATTATGATTCAACTGTATAAAAAACTGTTTTTTGGATTGCTATTTTTAGTACTAACTTTTTTTGCATACCAATATTTTACAGATAAAGAAAATACTACAATGGAATACAATTCTAATCTAATTCAAGAACAGATTAAAAGTGTAGGGAAATTAGTTGTAACGGAAGGTCATTATTCGCAAATTTTAACTTTTAAAGATGAGGATCGTTATTTAGGAGGATTAATTTCATTTGATAAAAAGGCTTTGGTGGTTGTGAATTCGGATGTAACTGTGGCTTATGACTTGCGTCAAATGAAATATGAAATTAACGAAAAGGCGAAAGTCATACGAATTATTTCTATACCAAAAGAAGAAATAAAAATCAGTCCTGATATCCAGTATTATGATATTGAACAAAGTAAATTTAATGAATTTACAGGAGCAGATTTTAATGCAATTACTAAAAAAGTTAAAATAGATTTAACTAAAAAAATTCAGAAATCTACTTTAAAGTCCAATGCTCAAAATCGTTTAATAAGTGAGCTATCTAAGATATTATTAGTGACTCACTCTATAGGGTGGAAAGTAGAATATAATGGAGGAGAGGTAAAAACAGAAGCTGATTTTAAACTTTGATGAAGGATTGCTCGTATGGTTAGGTTTTATGTTGTAGATTCTAACGTTATTAAAATATTAATAGATTTCTGATAAATAAGCTAAAAAAATAAAGAATATATAAAAAAGAGGTGTTATAAATAGTGTTTTTATGTTGATTTCAAGAAATACAACTTCTTTAGATTTATTCCTTTTTTATCTGTGATACATCTATTTTGTATGTTATCTACATTCGATTCTAATGCGTAATTTTGGGATTGACAATAAAAAAGCAGTGCATTTTGCACTGCCTTTTTTATTTATAACCAATTGAATTGGAATGGTTTTTAGAAAGTTTATGTCTAAAAATAGCGAACACTTGTTCTAAATAACTACCTAAAATATAGTGAATTATGTAATATTTTTTCTGAAATCTTTAGAAAGTTCAAATGGATGTAATATAAAAAATTGAGCTTATTTCATACTATTTTATATAGGTGAGCTGTATTTTTAGGGTACTATTTAATCATTCATAGATATTAAAAATTCTTCATTATTTCGGGTCTTTTTAAAGCGATCATTAATAAATTCCATTGCTTCTACAGAGTTCATGTCTGCTAAGTATTTACGCATGATCCACATACGCTGAATGGTTTTTTCGTCTAATAAAAGGTCGTCACGACGTGTACTAGATGAGGTAAGATCTACAGAAGGGAAAATACGACGATTGGCTATTTTACGATCTAATTGAAGCTCCATGTTACCAGTACCTTTAAACTCTTCAAAGATTACTTCGTCCATTTTAGAGCCCGTTTCTGTTAAAGCAGTTGCAATAATGCTTAATGATCCACCGTTTTCTACATTACGAGCAGCACCAAAGAAGCGTTTAGGTTTTTGTAAGGCATTAGCGTCAACACCTCCACTTAATACTTTACCAGAAGCTGGTTGTACCGTATTGTATGCGCGTGCTAGGCGTGTAATGGAGTCTAGTAAAATAACTACATCATGACCACATTCAACTAAGCGTTTTGCTTTTTCAAGTACAATATTGGCAATCTTAACGTGTTCTTGTGGTTCGCGATCAAATGTAGAAGCAACCACTTCAGCGCGCACGCTACGTTGCATATCTGTAACTTCCTCAGGACGTTCGTCTATTAGTAATACAATCATGTATACTTCTGGATGATTTGCAGCAATTGCATTGGCTATGTCTTTTAGTAACATAGTTTTACCTGTTTTGGGTTGTGCTACAATCATACCACGCTGTCCTTTGCCAATAGGAGAAAATAAATCTATAATACGAGTAGATATAGAACTGCCTTTTTCGGCTAGTTTGAATTTTTCGGTAGGAAAAACAGGGGTTAAATGATCAAATGAAACGCGATCTCGAACGACTTGTGGGTTATGACCATTGATTTTTAGAACTTTGACTAAAGGGAAATATTTTTCTCCTTCTTTTGGTGGGCGAACGACCCCTTTTACTGTGTCTCCTGTTTTTAATCCAAATAACCTAATTTGAGAAGTTGATAAATAAATGTCGTCAGGAGAGGCTAAATAGTTATAGTCGGAAGAACGTAGGAAGCCATATCCATCAGGCATCATTTCTAGCACTCCTTCGCTTTCTATAATTCCTTCAAACTCATAATCAGGTTCTCTGAAATTAGTTGTTTTCTTGTATTTAGGATTTTGGTTGTTCTGACTGTGTTTGCTTTTGTTTAACTCAGTAGACTGTGTTTGCTCTGTTTCGGTATTAGAATCGTTGGGTTGTTCGGATGTTGTTTCTATTACCTCAATTGTTCTTTCTGTTTGGTCTTTTTGCGGATCTATTATTACGTTTACTTCTTCTGTTGAAAAAGATTGGGTAATGTTTTCCTCTGTTTCAGATGTTTTCTTTTTATCTTTAGAAAAGGACTGGTTTTTTGGCTTTTTCAGAAAAGCCTCTTTCTTTTGTTCAGTAACTTCTTCTGAATGAGTACTTGTTTTTTTATTAGTTACTTTTTTAGAAGTTTTTTTATCTTCTAATTCTTCAGTAAAAAGAGTCGTTTCTTGAATTGCATCGACTTTTTCAGGTTCTGATACTTCTTTTTTGTCTTTAACCATACGGGTTCGTTTAGGTTTTGAAGTGTCTTCAGAAGTACTATTGGCTTCTGGAGTTAATTTTTCAGGGTTTGAAGCTTGAAAATCAAGTATTTGATAAATTAAATCATCCTTTTTAAGGGTTTTAAAATTCTTGATTTTTGCTGCTTTTGCAATTTCTTGCAATTCATTTAGCTTCATTTCTTTTAATACAGAAATATCAAACATAAAGTATAGTTAGCTTAAAAAAATGGGGTTTAAAAATTGATTTTTTGAAACTTATGTTCCGAAGTATGAAGTGCTTACGGATTGTTCTTGCAATAATACAAAATTTTATTAAGGAAACAATAGTTTTTTTAAAAAAGAAAATATATTTTTGTATCAAGATACTAAAAAAGATGATTCAAAGAATTCAAAGTGTGTATTTACTTTTGGCTTTTGTTATAATGGCCGTTTTGCCCTTTGTGTTTCCTCTTTGGAGAGAGGGGAGTAAAGATGTGTATTTTATGACAAATATTACATATACTATATTTTTTGGTCTGAGTACATCCTTATCTTTGATGAGTGTATTGTCGTTTAAGAAAAGACAAACTCAATTTGTATTGAACAGATTAAATATGATATTAAACTTAATTTTACTAGGATTATTTGTGTATCGTACACTAAATTTATCTGGAGGAGCTCAGGCTCCTGTGAAGGGTATTGGGATGTTTCTTCCTGTAATTACTATCTTGTTGTTAGTTTTAGCTAACAAAGCCATTAAAAAGGATGAAGATCTTGTAAAATCTGTGGATCGATTACGATAAACCTATCATCTTAGTTTATTAGTGCGACTAGTCCCAGAGGTAACTCTGGGATTTTTTTTGTTTATAACTGGTCCCGTCTGAATATAATTATTATAGATTTTGATTGGAAGTTAATCGTTAAAAAGGCTATCTAATTTAGACAGCCTTCATTTTAAAAAAAAACTAATAATGTGGTATCTTGATATGAAGAAAATTATAGCTTATTTTGTAAACTATCCCAACTCCCGCCGTTTATACACTCAATATTGTGTTGTTTAAGTATAGAAACTGCTTGACTGCTACGCATACCACTACGGCAACAGGCAATTACAGGCTTGTTTAACTTTTTGATGTTTTCTGCTTGTTGTTTAATGGTGTCAAGAGGAATGTTTTTTGATCCCGAGATATGTCCAGAAGCATATTCATTAGCTGTTCTTACATCTACAATGACAGCTCCTTTATTGATAAAGTTCTGTAAATCATTCTTTTTGTCGAAACCTAGAAACCTAAAAAAGCCCATACCTTTTGATTTTTCATCAAATGTATGGGCTCTTAAATTATTTTTGTGTGACAAAAGTTACATTATGTGAAAACTTTTTTAAAAATCAAGTCCAAACCGTTTTGTATAAGTTTTTTTGTTTCTGGTCTTTTAATTTTAACATTTTCTAGATAATTCAGTATTTTGTTTGCTAAATCATCATTGTTTTCCTTATGTGCTATTTCTATAATTTCTATAGCTAGTAACCAATCGTTTGGGTGGTTATTTGTTAATATATCAAAAATTTGGTTTAGCGTTATGTTAGCTTTTTTCTCTTCTCGAATATTTCGAACATTTAAATATAATTGTTCTAATTCCTCTCGTTCAGCTGATTTTTGTTGTTTGATAGTTTTAGTTGAAGGTACATGGCTAATCATATCAAAACTATTTGCATCTGCTGGTCCAGAAAATGCAGAAATAATTTCTTTTCCTACAGCCATATCATAAATTCCCCATTCAGGCTGGAATAATACTTGCTGCCCGTATGTAACAGTACAGTTTTTGAATTTAATAATTAATATTTTTCCTTGTATATTGCGTGTGCCTGTAATGATTTCACCTGTAACTTTAATATCTCCTTCAAACTCTAGTGTAATTTGTTTTCCTTCATAAATATCATAAGCACATAAGTCGCGAGGACTCATGTCTTCAATAGCAAGGTTAATTCCTTTTAGTTTTCCTATAGGTGAGCCAAAACCTTCAGCGTGGTATTGGGTTCCGTGACCTACTAATTCCTTTTCGCGATAAGATAAGGCTGTTTTTCCTGTTGATTGAATGTAAACAGGTTTGTTTTCATTTTCTATTACGTTGGTAAATACACCCGAAATTTGCAAACCAGTGCTTAATTCAATAGTTCCTAAAGCTTTTGAGTTTATCAGTTTTTGTATGCTTGATAAGCCTCCTGTTCGTAATGCCATTTTGTTTGCAAACTCTTCTAAAACTAAACTTAAATGGGCAAAATCAGGGGTTACATACAACTGTGGTTGAGGTTTTGTAATGTCAAAACTCTGATTGGCAGCACTTAGGTTATAAGGGATTTTTTTTACATTATCAGTCATGCACCATTCGCTTTCTCCTATTGAGGAAAGTAATCCTGCTCCGTATATTTTAGGGGTTTCGATAGTTCCTATTAAGCCATATTCAACAGTCCACCAATGTAAGTTTCTTATTTGAGCCATTTCAGAAGGTTCTCCCATATTGTTTTGAAGGAAGTAAACTTGTTCTTCTGCTTTTTTTATTTCTTCTTCAGGCGTGTTTTCGGCTTCTTTAAGAATAGAAAGCAAACGAATGGCTTCGTATAGTTCGTAATCTCTTGCAGAAGAGATGGCTTTACAACCAATTTCTCCAAAGCGTCTTAAATATTCCGCATATTCTGGATTTGCAATGATAGGGGCATGACCTGCTCCTTCGTGAATAATATCAGGGGCTGGGGTGTATTCTATATGTTCTAATTGGCGAATATCGCAAGCAATTACTAATACATTATATGCTTGAAATTCCATAAAGGCACTAGGAGGTATGAAACCGTCTACAGCTACTGCAGCCCATCCAATTTCTTTTAGAATACGATTCATTCCGTACATATTAGGAATGTTATTTGTATCTATACCTGTTTGTTGAAGCCCCTTTAGATAAGAATCATGTGCAACTTTTGAAAGATAATCTACATTTTTACGCATTACATAACGCCAAACCGCTTGATTAATAGGAGTGTAGTCCTCGTAATTTTGTGGGATGATAAATTGCTTTAAATGTTGAGGTAATCGGTCGATTAAGGGATTGCTTTCAAAATGGATTTCCATATCTTAATTACTTGTTTGAGCAAAAATAAGCCTTTTTATAACGAATTTAAAATTTAAAATAATGATAGTGCTATAATAGCGGTTGATGATTGGCTTTTTTAAAATATTCAATTTTATATTGAAATAATTCAGACATTTTACCAGCTCTCCATTTTGCTTCGTTTGCTTTTTCGCCTGTAAATAATTGATCTATAGTGTTTTTGAATAGTTCTATCCAACGGTCAAAATGTATTTTTTCTAAGGGCATTTTAGCATGAGGAGGAAAAGGAGCACCTGAATAGGAATGTACTTCTAGTAACAGGGTTTCCCAAAAGTTATACATTTTGTTTAAATGAGGAGTCCAATCTTTTATAACGCCGTTAAAAATAGGACCTATTAGAACGTCAATTTTTACTTTTTCGTAGAAAGTATTCACTAATAATTCTATGTCGGATCGGTTTTGGATGTCTTTCATTTTTAGCAATGCAACTGGAGTAAAAATATTTTATTGATATTTCAACCCAGATTGTGTATTAGAAATTTATTACAGATGGGTAAAGGAAATCTGTGTCTGTTTTATTTTCATCGAAAAAGTCTAACGCATAATCTGGGGTTAAAAAAGGATAAAGTTAGTCTTAATAATGAGAGGGCTAAAAGGTTGTATCTTGTTATTTCAACCAAAGGGAGAAATCACATAGTCTTGATAATGTGGCTTCTCCCGTTGTCGAAGGGATAAACTAGACGTTAACCTACTGTTTTTTACACCCTGACTTAGTTTTTTATTTGAGGGGGATATTTCTCAAGTATTTTGGAAACAAATTCTTTAATGCGAACATCCTTTTTATTTACATCGTCTGTTAAATATCCAGAGCCTTTTCCTTGCCAGATTAATTCTTGGGTTTTAGCGTCTATAATATCAATAATTAGTGTGCCTTCTATAGAGGTAATAGGCATTGAATAGTTAAAACCAGCCCCCCACCAAGGATTATTCCATCCCATATTCCATCCCCAATTATTGTAGTAGTCTACACGTTCTTTTTCTTTTGTGAAAAAGCTGATGAGTATATCTGCATTTTCAGATTTTGTAAAACCTTTGGAAATTAAAACTTCATCTAAAGCATAGAGTATTCTTTTTTTATCTAAATCTGATATCTCAGCTTTGTCAATTCCGCTTTTGAGATAGGCAAAAGTTTTGTACTGATCAAAGTGAGCTCTTTTATCATAGTCCGTATTTACATACACAGAACTGCATGCTGTAAGCATGAAAAAACCGATTAGCATTAGCAATTTTATCGTTTTCATCGTATTGAAAATTTTAAGAGACTGTTATAAAATTACAACAAAAAACATACCAAAGCAAATATTTAATTTTATAAGAGGGTTTCGTCAACTAAGTTAGGTAAGGTTACTTTTAATAAAGGTTCTTGTTCCATTGCTCTTTTGATAGCAAAAATAGCCCCTTCATTTCTTGCCCAACTTCTTCTTGAAATACCATTATTAACATCCCAGAAGAGCATAGATTTTAGTCTTCTTTCACTATCGTTTGAACCGTCTAATAACATACCAAAACCACCATTAATTACTTCTCCCCAGCCTACGCCCCCTCCGTTGTGTATAGAAACCCAAGTGGCGCCACGGAAGCTGTCGCCTATGACGTTATGAATTGCCATATCGGCTGTAAATCGAGAACCATCGTAAATATTAGATGTTTCACGATATGGGGAATCGGTACCAGAAACATCATGATGATCACGCCCTAAAACGACAGGGCCGATTTCTCCTTTGCGAATGGCATTGTTGAATGCTTGTGCAATTTTAGTGCGTCCTTCAGCATCAGCATATAAAATACGTGCTTGTGATCCTACAACTAATTTGTTTTGTTGTGCGCCTTTAATCCATTGGATATTATCCGCCATTTGTTGTTGGATTTCTTCTGGTGAATTTTGCATCATTTCTTCCAGAACTTGGCAAGCTATGTTGTCTGTTTTTTGTAAGTCTTCGGGTTTTCCAGATGTACAAACCCAACGGAAAGGACCAAACCCGTAATCAAAACACATAGGTCCCATAATATCTTGAACATAGGAAGGGTATTTAAACTCTCTGCCCAAAGTTGGGTTTTCAGCCATAACATCAGCACCTGCGCGTGAGGCTTCTAGAAGGAACGCATTTCCATAATCAAAGAAGTAGGTTCCTTTTGCGGTGTGTTTGTTTATAGCTTCTGCGTGACGACGTAATGTTTTTTGAACTTCTATTTTAAACTGTTCAGGGTTGTTAGCCATCATTTCGTTAGCTTCTTCAAATGAGATGCCTACTGGATAATAACCACCTGCCCAAGGATTGTGTAGGGATGTTTGATCTGAACCTAGATCAATATGTAGGTTTTCTTCATCAAAACGTTCCCATACATCTACCACGTTCCCTAAGTAAGCCAATGAAACGACTTCTTTAGCTTCCAATGCTTTTTTAACACGATTAATTAAGTTATTGATGTCTTCATATATTTCATGAATCCACCCTTGTTCGTGACGTATTTTAGTTATTTTAGGATTTACTTCAGCACAAACAGTTACACATCCTGCAATTGTTCCTGCTTTTGGTTGAGCACCACTCATTCCTCCCAATCCAGACGTAACAAATAAACCTCCATTTGGGTTTTTATTGATTTTTCTAAATCCATTCAAAACGGTAATCGTTGTTCCGTGTACAATTCCTTGGGGCCCAATATACATATAGCTTCCTGCTGTCATCTGACCGTACTGAGTGACTCCTAAAGCATTAAAACGCTCCCAATCATCGGATTTGGAATAATTAGGAATCATCATGCCGTTTGTAACGACTACTCTTGGAGCGTCTTTATGAGAAGGGAATAACCCCATAGGATGTCCTGAATACATAACAAGTGTTTGCTCGTCCGTCATTTCAGCTAAATATTTCATGGTTAGTCTATACTGAGCCCAGTTACTAAAAACACCGCCATTACCACCGTAAGTGATTAATTCATGCGGGTGTTGTGCTACAGCATAGTCTAAATTATTTTGAATCATAAGCATGATGGCTTTTGCCTGTAGGCTTTTGCCTGGATAATCAGTAATAGGTCTAGCTTTCATTTCATAATCAGGGCGTAGACGATACATATAAATACGTCCGTATTTTTCTAATTCTTCTTTAAATTCAGGAATTAGGTCAGTATGCTGATGGGGCTGAAAATAGCGAAGAGCATTTTTTAAAGCTAATTTTTTCTCTTCCTCAGTTAATATTTCTTTGCGCTTTGGAGCGTGATTAATTTGTGATTCGTACGTTTTTGCTTGTGGTAAAACGGCAGGAATTCCTTCTACTATTTGTTCTTGAAATGTCATTTGGTTTAGCTTTAAGATTTATGCTAATGCGTGATAAGCAGTATATATTGTGTGTTTTTAAGTTTTAGAATAATTGTGGATATTAATTGGTTTTCTTAATAATTCCAGTTTTTTTATCAAATCCGTAAGGACAGTGACGGCATCCGCTTTTACAACAATAGCCTCGTTTTAAATGGTATTTTTCCGTAAAACATTTATATCCTTGTGGAGTGTAATAAAAATCTTCTCCTTCTTTTAAATTATTTGGATTTAAATCATTGTTCATGTGCGCAAATTTATCAAATTTGTATATATGTTTTTTATAGTATCTAAATATTTAACACCTAGAAGATTTCGTGGGATTACTTTTTTTCCATTTGTTTTTATGAGGAAAGAAGAAGATGGGAAAGATGTATGTTTTATAAATCATGAAAGAATTCATCTTTGTCAGCAAAAAGAAATGTTGGTTTTGTTGTTTTTTATTTGGTACGGATTAGAATATTTGTTTCGGTTAGTGCAATTTAGAGACAAGCAACAAGCGTATTATAATATATCATTTGAAAGAGAGGCTTATAGAAAAGAGAAAGACCTCGACTATTTAAGGAAGAGGTCTTTTTGGGCATTCTTGAGATATATTTAGTAAATTACTTTTTTGGTTATTAATACTCCGTTTTCAAGTATTATTTTTACGAGTATCATATTTTGAGTATTTTTTAAATTAAGTAAAGATTCTTTTTGGTTGATATCTTTTGCTTGAAACAAAGTTTTACCTAAAAGATCATAAACTTCAACGTTTTTTATGTTGTATAATTCTGATTTGATTTGTAATTCATTAGTTCCATAAACAACGACACTGTTATTATACTCTTCATTGTTGTTGGATAATGTTTCATTGGTGTATTTAATGATAAAACGTCCTTTGAATACTCCTTTTTCGCTAATGAATGAATAAGGGCTAATGGTTAAATCATGAACTGTATTTGTTAACAAATCTTCTAGATATATTTTTTGATTAGTAGATTTGAATAGACCGTCTACTTCTGATATAGCAAACTTATAGGAGCCACTTGTAGGTACTTGATAGCCAATATTAAATTTGTCGTTTATATCAAACATTCCTTTTCCTTGAATGATGTACGCATCGTCATCTAGCAGCGAAAAAGCCTTCAGAGGGTCTTCATAGTCGGTTTTAGCATCAAAAAGAAAATCTTTTTCTGCTGTGGCACCTTCTGCATAACCAATTAAAAAAGTACTACTAGTAGAGTTAGCATCCACTAAATCGATCCAAATTCGATTGGGTTGGCTTTCGTTTTTGTTGTCTGTTGTTCTATAAAATTGACTGTTATTATAAGCGTTATTTGAATTGTCAATACGCATACTGTTTTTAAAAACGATATTGTTTGTTAGTGGACTACCATCTCTCATTTTGATAAGAAATCCTTGTCCCGCAGCTATTTTTCCGTTAAATGCTGTGTCTGCTCCTGTACTACTTCCTTGACTGGATCCTAGTTTAGTATAGGTCAAATAATCACTATATGAATAGTTATTAGAAAAATTTTGGTAATAAGGAGCAGCGTTATTTTTAGATATTGTTCCTCTATGTGTCCAAATTTGGATTCCTCCTTCTAATAGGGCTTCGTTTTCGGTTAAAAATTTGATAGCATCTATAGCAGAAGGGTATGGGTTGCCAATTAAATTTAGGTTGTCATCTAAATTAGTTATAAAGCGTCCAGTCGTACCTCTATAGTCTGCTCCTATATATGGGCCTCTTTTAATAGGCATTGTAATGATGCCATTTCTTGGTGTTCCTGTAAAGGTAGTAGAAAATGTTGGGTTGTTGTTTGCAACTCTAACAATATACCCTTTACCAGGTAGCATGTTTTCGGTTGTGTTAAACCAATTACCAAAACCAAAACCGTTAGGATTCGGGTGGTCTGTTACCCAATGAAAAATTTTACTAGTTGGTGTGTCTGGAGAGACACTGGTAATAGGAAAATTGTTTACAGGAGAAGACCAGTATATGTAATCAAATAATTTTAAGCCAGTAGCCGTTCTGTCCATAGTAAAAGTCCCTGAAATAGAATTAGGAGGAGAAGGATTATCATTTTTTTGAACAAAATTAGCATTGTTACGAAGATTAAAAATCCCCCCACTTTTTATATCCATCCAGTCTGTAATAATCAAATTGTTGTTAGCTTGTAATTCTAAATTTCCGTTTGATTTTATAGTTAAGTTTTTTCCGTAGCCTGTATATTCAGTACCTCTAATTTTGGCGGTACTCGGTATGATTACGCACGTATTGCTATCAGGAATAATAGCAGGTGCCCAGTTTCCGGCTGTATCCCAACGATCGTTTATAGTTCCTTTCCATGTACGAGTACTATTGGTAATTGTAATAGGAATAGTAGATAAACAGCCATTAGGTGTTAATGATTCTACAGATGTTGACCAAGAAGGCAATTCTATAGAAGAACCCTTAGGAGCAAAATAAACAGTTCCTGTGTTTTGATTAGTGTAAAGAGCATCGCCTACATTATCATTGTTTGTATCAACATATAATATACCTGATGAGTTATTCCATGAATAATTAGGGATAAAAGGTTTTGTTGCGTTTATGTAAACATCATCAATTGCCCAACCTTCAGCCCAAGTGCCTTTGTATTCAAATTTTATAGATAGTTTTTGAACGCCAATAGGTAATGAATAATTAGCAGATACAAAAGAATGTGCTAATCCTTGATCTGAATTATATTGCACTAACTGGATCCAATGAGAACTATTTGCAGGATCAGGAGAGGCAAGTGTTGAATAGTAAACAGTGGCTGTATCTGTATTATCAAAATCAGAGTAATAATGTCTAAAAGTTAAGGTTGCACTAGTACAACCAACCGTTGAAACAGGGCTTTTAGTTGTCATTCTACTGGTCATTGTAAGATTATAATAGTCAGAGGTTGTGAGTGCAAATGTATTATCTGCGTTTCCTGAACTGATAGCAGGTTTGAAAACGGTTGTATTTATGGGAACCGTTGGACTTACATATAGTTTCCAAGTAGCATTAGAAAAGAAATTACTAAGTGTTTGTGTTACGAGAAAATTGGTGTCTGAAATGTCAGATTCAGAAAACGTTTCAGTTAGTAAATTAAATTTAGTTTCTCCAACAGATGCTGTAATTTTTACTTGTGAATTTTCTCCACAAATATCAGTTGCTGAGGCATTTAAATTAATGTCAGTTGTTGATTTTATCTCAGCATTGACAAAAGTGTTATAGAAACTTTGACACGTTCCATTATACCCTTTAACGTTGTATGTTTTACTTGTGTTTAATAAAGGAGTGATCCAAGTAGTAGTAGCTTGTCCAGAAACAATGGTACTTGGACTAGTTCCTTCCAGTGTATTTGTTACAGAGTCATACCATCTAAATTCTGTTATATTAGTGGTTCCGTATGCCTGTAAAGTAACAGTTCCTGGGCCACAACTACTTCCTGATGTAGCAGCACTAATTTTAGCAACACAATAAGGTAAGATTGTTATCGTGTAATCTTCTGTTTCTCCATAGTCGTGATTTCCACAAGGATCCAAAGTATTAGACGAAAAAGTTCTAATTCGGAGGGTATATGTTCCAGCTGGTACTGTGGTAGGGATTGTAAAACCTAATGTGTTTTTTAGCTCCGTGTATATACTACCAGTGGTGTACACCAATTCGTTACTTTCAAAAACGCCATTTTTGTTGTTCCAATCAATCCATATCCTTATAGTCTGACGAAAGGGCTTATCTGGCAAGGTTGCTAATAGGTTTACACCGCCTCCTTGTACCTGTGTAAACAAGTTAATATGTCTGTAATTTCCGTAGCCATTAGGAGAGTAACCTGTATTATTGTTAGCATAAGTTGTTACAGTACCTATAGATTCTAAACTATTTATATATCTAGAATTATTATTAGAAGAAGGAATACAGTATGCAAAACTTGTACTGGTATTTCCTGATAAAGGATTTGTAATATTGTATCTAGGTCCTCCAGAGCAATTGGTGTTGTTGTAAGAAAAAATGTAATAGTAATAAGAGGTATTAGTTATTAATCCACTATCGTTAAAAGATGTATTGCCATCTGTATCCACTACCACATAATTAGGGCCTAATGCTGTAGAGCCTATAGTATAAACAGTTCCATTAGTTGGATTGGGTTTTATATTAGTATTCGAACGTACCACTAGATAACTATTAGGAAAAGGGTTTGCTGCTGTAAAATTTCCTGTGATTGTGGAGTTGTCAGACGTCAGAACTAGAGCTGTGGGTTGAGTTGTAGGTGTTGAACAAGGTTGAGTTTGAATGGGAGTCCATGTAAAGGTTAAACCATTAGATGGAGCACTTGAGGCATTAGTTGTACACGTATTGGTGTTTGTAGTTCCTCTAGTAGTTGTTGAAGCCCAACTAGAATGATTGGTTTTGTTTCTATTATTAAAATCCGTATTAGTTGCACCTCTTAGACCTACTTCTACATTTATGTTTTCACTTGTAGTGGTGCCAGTTGGAGAACAAATTCCATACACAATTGAAACAACGTTAGTGGTTTCATATAGTTTTATTTGAAAGTCAAAATTTCCATTTCTATTATATCTTTTAGCATCATCCCATTGAATCGTAAAAACTCTATTAGGAGCGGATCCTGTTGTAGAATAAGTGATTGCCTTTGTTCCTGAATCAGCCATATCAGCTCCAAGTGCGCTAATAGCACCACTATAACCACTTCCTGATGAAATAGGGTTGTATAAAGAGCCAGAAGGGGGTGTTGCGCCAAATGTAATGAAGCCATTACTGCTAATGGCACAAGTTGTGTAATTAGCATTATTGAAATTAAAAGAAAAACCTATAGGAATGTTAGGAACTACGTTTTCATCCCATCCAGAATTTATTGCTACAGTACCTGAGATAGAATTATACGCTCCGTTATTTTCTGAAAAAGTGTATGACGATACCTGTCCTTTGTTTTCATCTATAAATAGAATCAAAAAGAGTAGTAGAAAAGATAATCTTTTCTTTATTGGATAAAATTCTTTCATAAATTCTTGTTTTTTTGGAGATATTTACTTATATTATAAGTCCTTACAAGGGTAAAAATAGAATTTGTCATAATGATATGCAATTTATTTTAGGTGAAAAAGGGCTTTGTCGATTTTTTTCTACAAACAATAACACTTTTTTGTTTAATTTTTTTTATCAAAAAACAAGGTAAACACTGGGAATTGTTTAATTATTTGATTATTAGAGGTTTTTTTTTGAACTATCTTTATTTTTGTGTGAAATTTCTCATTTATTTAATAAAGTGAATATTCTAAAAACGTAATTTGTAAAAAAATATACCTTTGTCTAGTGAATAGCCTAATACAAAAAATAAATATCTCGTTACCTGATGGAATAACGCTTTTTATGAAGCGGGAAGATCAGATTCATCCTTTTATTTCTGGAAACAAATACCGGAAACTTAAATATAATTTAGACCATCTACAAAATAACCACTATGATACATTGGTAACCTTTGGTGGCGCTTTTTCAAATCATATTGCTGCAACTGCTTATGCTTGTAAAGAAAAAGGAATAAATTGTGTAGGTGTAATCAGGGGCGAAGAACTCTGGAAAGAAGTAAATCATAATCCAACCTTACGATTTGCACAAAAATGGGGTATGAAATTTGAATTTATAACTCGTGAGCAATACAGGGATAAAGAAAATGATGAATTCAAAAAAAGGATACAGTCTAAATATGGTATTTGTTATTGGTTACCAGAAGGAGGAACCAATGAGTTGGCCATTAAAGGATGCGGTGAAATTCTTAATACATCGGATGCGATGTATAATTATATATGTACAGCAGTAGGAACAGGAGGAACCGTTTCGGGGCTAATCAATAGTGCTTTATCCCATCAGAGAATTTTAGGCTTTCCAGCATTGAAAGGAGATTTTTTAAGAAGCGAAGTGCAATCATGGATATTAAATGATAATCAATGGGATATTATAAACGATTATCATTTTGGAGGCTATGCTAAAGTAACAGAAGAATTAATTTGTTTTCTAAATGATTTTTATACCCAAACGACCATACCGCTAGATCCTATCTATACAGGTAAGATGTTGTTTGGTGTAATTGATATGATCCATAAAGGGTATTTTGAACCAAGAACAAAAATTTTAACTATCCATACTGGAGGGTTACAAGGGATAGAGGGAATGAATCAATTGTTGGCTAAAAAAAATAAAACACTAATTCATTATGAAGATAGTTTAAAAAATCAATAATTTTGAGTTTTATTTTTGAAGTATGTATAAGAAAAGCCGATAGAGTTTTAAACCTTTTGATAGAAATAGAAAAAATACGAATATTTTAAAAAAGAATGAAATTTTTAAAAATGAAAAACAAAATATAAAAGAGTTCGTTTAAGTTATATAACAAGAAAATATAAAATAAAATTACTCCATGAAAAAAATAATACATTTCTTTTTAGTTCTCTTCTTAGTGAGTTGCGGAGCTTCTAAGCCAACGATTCAAACGACTAAAAAAATAGTACATCCTACTAATCAAAAAAAAGGAACTCAATCTGAAAAAGAAATTACAAAGGATCAAAATCTTCGTAGATCAGAAGAATTAGTAGCAACCTCAAAAGTAAAAGTTACCCCCGAGATAGTCAATGGGTATGTTATGCAATTCAAAGAGGTAGCTATGAATAATATGAAAGAGCATAAGGTACCCGCTAGTATTATTTTAGCTCAAGGAATTTTAGAATCAGGTGCGGGTACTGGTACGCTTTGTCGTACTGCCAATAATCATTTTGGAATCAAATGTCATAAGGAATGGACGGGTGAATATGTGCGTTATGACGACGATGCCGCTCAGGAATGTTTTAGAAAATATCAAAACCCTTCTCACTCTTATCGTGATCATTCCTTGTTTTTAACCTCTCGTTCTTGGTATGCTCCATTATTTAAGCTTGATCCTTACGATTACAAAGGGTGGGCGTATGGACTAAAAAAATCTGGATATGCAACTGATCCTAAATACCCTGAAAAACTAATCTCTATTATTGAACGTTACAAGCTTCATGAATATGATTCTAAGGTTTTAGGTTTTGTTTTTATTCCCTCAGAAAAAACAGAAGGGACAGTAAAAGAAACGAAAACGATCGCACAAACCTCTTTGTCTAAAGAGGTATCCCCTCAAGTAAAAGACACAGTAAAAGTTTTAATAAAATCAAATACAATGTCAGAAATACCTACTACAGGTACAACTCATACCGTAGCACAAGGAGAAACGTTGTATGCTATTTCAAAAAAGTATAATACTACGGTAGAACAAATTCGTCAAAAAAACAATTTGATAGATAATGCAATAGCTATCGGACAAATATTAATAATTTTTTAGGAGCCCACTTTAGGGCTATTTTTTTAACGTAGTTTCCCGCTGTACAGCGCATCTGTTATTGTGAGTTAAAGAACTTTGTGGAGTAACAATACGATTTCACAATGGTTAGATGCTACCTTCATCGGGGCTAGATGCAAACATTAAGAAAAAAATGATTTATCAAAGAAGCAGTCAGTTATTTCAGGAAGCGGCAGAAGTTATTCCAGGAGGTGTTAACTCACCTGTACGCGCTTTTAAGTATGTAGGGGGAACCCCTATTTTTGTAAAAGAAGCCAAAGGAGCTTATTTATATGACGAAGATGGTAATCGATTAATCGATTATATCAACTCTTGGGGGCCTATGATTTTAGGTCATGCCTATGAACCTGTAGTAAAAGCTGTAATAGAAAAAGCACAAAAAGGAACCTCCTTTGGAATGCCTACTGAGTTAGAAACACAAATAGCAAAATTAGCGGTTTCTATGGTGCCTAATATTGATAAGATTCGATTTGTTAATTCAGGAACAGAAGCCTGTATGAGTGCTATTCGTTTAGCACGTGGGTTCACGAATCGTGATAAAATAATTAAATTTGCAGGATGTTATCACGGACATTCTGATTCGTTTTTAATCCAAGCAGGTAGTGGCGCTATTACTTTTGGTTCGCCCAATAGCCCAGGAGTAACAGAAGGAACAGCTAAAGATACCTTATTAGCCAATTATAATGATATTGATAATGTAAAAGCTTTGTTAGAAGCTAATAAAGAGCAAATAGCAGCCATTATCATAGAACCTGTTGCAGGAAATATGGGATGTGTACCCCCTAAAGAAGGTTTTTTACAAGCATTAAGAGAGGTTTGTGATGTTCATGGCACATTATTGATTTTTGATGAAGTAATGACAGGATTCCGTTTAGCAAAAGGAGGAGCACAAGAATTATTTAATATCAAAGCAGATATCGTTTGCTTTGGTAAAGTAATAGGAGGAGGACTACCAGTAGGAGCTTTTGCCGCACGAAATGAAATTATGAATTATTTAGCCCCACTAGGACCTGTTTATCAAGCAGGAACTTTATCCGGAAACCCCTTAGCAATGGCTGCTGGATTAGCTATGTTGCAAGCTTTAAATGAAGATTCAGAAATTTTTAATCGCTTAGATCAAAAAACAGCTTATTTAGAAAAAGGAATTCATGAAGTATTAACTAAAAATAATATTCTATACACAATTAATCGCGTAGGATCTATGATTTCAGTTCATTTTGATCAAACAGAAGTGATTGACTTTGAAACATCTAAAAAAGGAGATAATCAATATTTTAAAGATTTTTTCCATGGATTAGTACAAGAAGGCGTTTATATTGCACCATCGGCTTATGAAACCTGGTTTATTACTGATGCCTTGACCTATGAAGATTTAGATTTTACTATTCATGCCATAGACAAAGTGTCAAAAAAGCTATAAAAATAGAGTTGTACAAAAAGAAAGCCCGAT
>NZ_PCMX01000029.1:957-63094 GCF_002530675.1 Flavobacterium columnare NBRC 100251 = ATCC 23463 | reverse complement strand
ATCGGGCTTTCTTTTTGTACGGAAATTCAATTGTTTTTTTTATGATTAGAGTCATAAGAGATTCGTTATGTTCGTAGGAAATTTGTATAACAATTATAAATAATGAAGAATTATGAAACGAATTTCATTAATCATTTTAGGCTTAACAATCCTAGTTTCATGTGGAAAGAAAGAGGGAAAAACAGAAGAATTTTCTAAATCAGCACAAGAGCAAGTAACTAAGCAAGAATCTAATTCAGACGCTTCTTCATACGATCCTAATAGAGGAGAAGGAAAGTTTGATAAAATTGAACTAGGAACTTTAGACCTAGCAAAAGCAACTGAAGGAGAAAAAGTTTCAGAAATAAAATGTACTTCTTGTCATAAAACTACAGATGAAAAACTAGTAGGACCAGGTTGGAAAGGAGTCACAGAAAGAAGAAAGCCAGAATGGATAATGAACTTTATAACGAATCCAGATCCAATGATTGATAAAGATCCAGAGCTTCAGGCGCAATTAGAAATTTGTTTAGTACGAATGCCTAATCAAGGACTAACAGATGACGAAGCTAGAAATATTTTAGAATATATGCGTAAAAACGATGGTGTTAAATAAGAGGAATTATGAATAAAAAGATTTCAAAGTTCGGATGGTTAATTTTAGTAACAGGAAGTATTTTTTCCTGTAAACCTAAAAATTCAGGTGATGCCGTAAGTGGCGATGCCGCTCAAAAGACTTATGTAGCACCAGGTAAATACGATGAGTTCTATAATTTTGTTTCAGGAGGATTTAGTGGACAATTAAGTGTGTACGGATTGCCAAGTGGTCGATTATTTAGAGTAATTCCCGTGTTTTCTGTAGATCCCGAAAAAGGATGGGGATATAGTGAAGAAACAAAGCCAATGCTGAATACTTCCAATGGATTTGTGCCTTGGGATGATCTGCACCATACGGAATTATCTCAAACAAATGGTGAAGTTGACGGACGATGGGTTTTTGGAAATGCTAATAATACGCCTCGTATAGCACGTATTGATCTAAAAACTTTTAAAACAACTGAAATAATTGAATTGCCCAACTCAGGAGGCAATCATTCATCGCCATTTATTACAGAAAATACAGAGTATGTAGTCGCTGGAACACGGTTTAGTGTACCAGCGGATTATTCAAATGGAGATGTTGAAATTAATACTTTTAAGAAAAACTTTAAAGGACACATAAGTTTTGTTAAAGTAGGTAAGGAAGGAGAGATGGATTTAGCTTTTCAAATCGTAACACCAGGCGTAAATTTTGATTTATCTCATGCGGGTAAAGGAAAATCTCATGGTTGGTTCTTCTTTTCTTGTTACAATACAGAGCAAGCGAATACGTTATTAGAGGTTAATGCTTCTCAAAAAGATAAAGACTTCATAATGGCAGTAAATTGGAAAAAAGCAGAAGAATATTTAAAAGCAGGAAAAGCCAAAAAAGAAACTGTAAAATACGCTCATAATAAATGGAATGATAAAACACATTCTGCTACTTCAGAAATTAAAAATGAAGTTATGGTTTTAGATGCAGCAGAACTAAAAGATATTTGTTATATGATCCCTTGTCCTAAGTCACCACACGGTTGTGATGTAGATCCTTCAGGAGAATACATTGTAGGTTCAGGAAAATTAGCGGCCTTAGTTCCTGTATTTAGTTTTGATAAAATGATAACAGCTATTAATCATAAAAAATTTGAAGGAACATTTGATGGAATTAACGTAATAAAGTACGAAGAAGCATTGCACGGAGAGGTTCAAAAACCAGGTTTAGGACCTTTGCATACAGAGTTTGATGAAAGAGGCAATGCCTATACGACATTCTTTGTATCGTCAGAAGTTGTAAAATGGGATTTGAAAACACTAAAAATACTAGACAGAGTACCAACCTACTATTCTGTTGGTCATTTATGTATTCCTGGAGGAGATACTAAAAAACCTTTTGGTAAATACTTAATAGCTTATAATAAAATTACAAAAGACAGATACCTCCCAACGGGACCTGAATTGGCTCAATCAGCTCAAATTTTTGATATTAGCGGAGAAAAAATGCAAATGATCTTAGATTTCCCAACAATAGGAGAACCTCATTATGCACAAGCAGCACCAGCAGATCTAATCAGAAATAACGGACAATTGAAGTATTATAAAATTGCCGAAAATAAGCATCCTTTTGCAACAAAAGGAGAAAAAGAAGCTAAAGTAGTAAGAAAAGGAAAAGTCGTTCATGTATACATGACCTCTATCCGATCGCATTTTGCTCCTGATAATATTGAAGGAATAAAACTAGGAGATGAAGTATATTTTCATGTTACCAATTTAGAACAAGATTGGGACGTTCCGCATGGTTTTGCTATCAAAGGAGCTGATAATGGAGAGTTACTCATTATGCCCGGCGAAACCGCTACCTTACAATGGATCCCTAAGAGAGTAGGTATGTATCCTATGTATTGTACTGATTTTTGCAGTGCTTTACATCAAGAAATGCAAGGTTATGTAAGAGTATCTCCCGCCAATAGTAAAGTACCCATTACTTATAGTGTAGGAACCAATTTACCTAATACAAAATAAAATTACTTACAAGACTGTCTAAGTGTATAGTACTTAGTAATAAAAGCTTATTGTTTAGACAGTCTTTAGTTATTATGCTAATATTTTTCAAAATGAAAAATCAAAGAGTATCATTAGTATCAAAAGGACTTCTAATAATTGTGTCAGGACTTTTTATGGGATCCGTTTTTTTTCCGCTATGGCAAATACAACTGGATGCCCCTCAGTACCCTGAAGGACTGGTTCTAAGATTATATGCTGATAAAATAGGAGGAGATGTTGATATAATCAATGGTTTAAATCATTATATAGGGATGGCAACCCTTCATACAGAAAACTTTTTTGAATTTACGATCCTTACTTCTATAATTGTAGGTTTTGGACTAGTTTCCCTACTACTCCTATTTTTAGATAAAAAAAAATATGTGGGATCTTTTTTAGTGCTATTTTTTTTATTCGTAATTCTATCAGCAATAGATTTTTACCGTTGGAATTACGAGTATGGACATAATCTAGATCCTAATGCTGCAATAAAAGTACCAGGAATGAGCTATCAACCTCCCTTAGTAGGTTATAAACAGTTATTAAACTTTGGAGCCTATTCTATTCCTGATAAAGGAGGCTGGATGCTAATAACTGCTGGAATAATACTGTTTTTTATAATGATTAATGAAAAAAAAATATACAATCATGAGAGTATTATATAGAATTTTATTGTTTTTCAGTTTTATTTTCTCATTATCGTGTGGCTCTGATAAACCCCAGCCCATAAAACTAAATATAGATTCTTGTGATTTTTGCAAAATGACCATTTCAAATCCTCAATTCTCTTGTCAGATAATTACAGATAAAGGAAGATGTTACAAGTTTGATGATCTCTCCTGTTTGCTTCAATACATTAGGAATACAAAAATAAAAGCAGTATATGTGTCAGATTATTTAAATAAAAACATGATTTCTGCAAACGATGGTTTTTTTGTAAAACATATCAATTTTAAAAGCCCAATGAATGGAAATATTGCTTGTTTTTCAAATTTAAAAGAAAGTAAAAAATATCAATCAAAACTTCATACAGATGTACTAAATTGGAAAGAATTAACTCAAATATACAAATCATATTAACTGCTTTAGCCTTAATTTTTTTTCAGAATTTGCAAGCAAAAACAATCGTCGTTAGCTATTCTATTAAAAAAGCTATAGAGCAGAGCGCAGACAATGATACAATTATTGTTCCTAAAAAAATATATCGAGAAGGAAATATCATGATTTCCAAAAAAATTGTTTTGATAGGCAAAGATTTTCCTCTAATTGATGGTGAAAATAAATTCGAAATTTTTTCAATAAATGCCGATAATGTTACCATAAAAGGGTTTAAAATAGTTAATTCAGGTTTTGCCGCACTTCAAGATCCTTGTGGAATTAGAGTGTATGACAAAGAAAATGTTGTTATAGAAAACAATATTTTAGATAATAACTTCTTTGGAATTTATATTCAAAATGGAAAAAATTGCCTGATTAAAAATAATAAACTAAAAGCTTATGGTCAGAAAGAACAATTAATAGGAAATGGTATTCATTGTTGGAAAAGCAAAAATTTAAGAATTATAGGCAATACAATAGAAGGACATAGAGACGGTATCTACTTTGAATTTGTAACAAATTCTGTTATTTGGAGAAATAGATCAAATAATAACATTCGTTATGGTTTGCATTTTATGTTTTCTCATGATGATGCTTATATAACAAATGTGTTTAAAAACAATGGAGCAGGTGTAGCCGTAATGTTTACTAAAAACGTTAAAATGTTTAATAATTATTTCGAAGAAAATTGGGGCGATTCTGCTTACGGATTATTATTAAAAGAAATATCAGATAGTTATATCTACAATAACAAGTTTGTTAGCAATACTTCGGGTATTTATATGGAAGGAACCTCCCGAATTTGGGTAGAAAAAAACCAATTCAAGAACAATGGATGGGGAATGAAAATTCAAGCCAGTTGTATGGATAACATTATAACGGATAATAATTTTATTAAAAACACCTTTGATGTAAGTACGAATGGGAGTTTAGTGATGAATACCTTTACTAAAAATTATTGGGACAAATACGAAGGATACGACATAAATAAAGATGGTTTAGGAGATGTACCTTATCATCCATTAAGTTTATTTGCTGTTTTAACAGAAAACATACCTTCAGCAATGCTATTGTATAGAAGTTTTATGATCGTGCTTTTAGATAAATCCGAAAAAGTTTTACCAACCATTACACCCGATAATTTTGTTGATAATCACCCCAAAACAAAACCTTTGCTTTTATGATTGTAATTGATAATTGTAATAAAAAATTCGAAAAATTAAACGTGCTAAAAAACGTGTCGATCACTTTAGAAAGCGGACAATGTGTTGCACTGATAGGCCCTAACGGTTGCGGAAAAACAACTTTAATCAAATCAATATTAGGAATGGTTATTCCTGATTCGGGAGCCATTTTTGTAAAGAACCAATCTATACAAAAAGATTTTTTGTACAGAAATAATATAGGTTATATGCCACAAATAGGACGATATCCAGAAGGACTAACCATTGGCGAAGTTATAGAAATGATAAAAGAACTAAGAAATTCAAAAGACAAATTAGATGAAGAGTTATTGCATTCTTTTGAAGTTCAAAAAATGTTTGATAAACCAATGGGCACATTATCAGGAGGAACTACACAAAAAGTAAGCGCTGTTTTAGCCTTTTTATTCAATCCTGATATTCTGATATTAGATGAGCCAACCGCAGGTCTAGATCCTTTAGCGGCTGAGATCCTAAAAACAAAAATTAATAAAGAAAAAGCAAAAGGAAAACTCATTATGATTACTTCTCACTTATTAAGTGAGTTAGACGACCTAATTACGCATATTATTTTTATGCAAGAAGGAGAAATACAATTCTATAAAACCATTAATGAACTAAAAAGTCAAACAGCTGAGGAAAAAATAAGCAAAGCCATTGCAAAAATTCTAAAACAAAAACTTTTTACAAATTAGAAAGATGAATTCGTTACTAAAAATAATTACAAAAGATATTTACAAGAATAAAATAATAGTAGCCTATACCATTATTTTATCTATTTTAAGTTGGAGTTCTTTTTTATTAGAAGACAATTCGTCAAAAGGAATACTAACCATCCTAAATGTAATTTTATTTACAGTACCTCTTGTTTCTATTTTATTTGCAACAATCTATTTATACAACAGCGCTGAATTTATAGAACTATTGTTAAGTCAACCTATTAAACGAAAAAAAATTTGGTCTAATTTATACCTAGGAGTATCCCTTTCATTAACCACTGCCTTTTTTATAGGAGCAGGAATTCCGTTGCTTATAAATTTTCCTGATAGTATAGGGATACTAATGTTAATTGTGGGGATCTTACTATCTATCATCTTTATTTCTCTAGCCTTTTTAGGTGTTGTTTTTATTCGAGATAAAGCCAAAGGAATTGGTGTTGCAATCATGATATGGTTATACTTTTCTATTTTGTTTGATGGAATAATTCTTTTTTTATTATTTCAATTTTCTGAGTATCCAATAGAAAATGCAATGGTTGGAATTACAATATTTAGCCCAATAGATTTAGCTCGTATTCAAATTTTATTGCACCTAGATGCTTCTGCCATGATGGGCTATACAGGAGCTATTTTTAAAGACTTTTTTGGAACGACATTAGGCGTAATGTTTTCCTTTTTATTCCTTTGTTTGTGGGCTTTTATACCTTTTGTAATTTCTTTAAGAAAATTCAAAAACAAAGATTTATAAGAACCCATTCAATCTAAAATAATACGATATGACACACCATCTTTTATTGATAATCCACTTATTAGCCGCTAGTGTTTGGGTAGGAGGACATCTTATCTTACTCATTAGATATCTGCCAAAAGCCTTAAAAAACAAAGACGTTGAAATTATTAAAAATTTTGAAAAAAAGTATGAACCTATAGGACTACCCGCTTTATTGATTTTGGTAGGAACAGGCGTATTAATGGCCTATCAATACAATGTTACACTAACAAGCTGGTTTTCTTTTGAATCGAATATTGAAAGAGTGATATCAATCAAATTATGTTTGCTCATGTTAACTTTAGTTCTAGCCATTCATGCGCGGCTATTCATTATTCCTAAGTTAACTTCTAAAAACATTATTTTAATGGCTGTTCACATTTTACTGATAACACTTATTGGTATAAGTATGTTAATTGTAGGAAGCTTTGTTAGGTTTGGAGGATTATAGGTTGTACTTGTGATAGTATAAAATTTTAAAAATAAATAGAATTGTATGAGTTTACAGATATAAAAAATAGAAGATAACGTAAAAAATATTATTTCAAAAACAAATTGTTAAATGATAAATATCATAAGGGTTTAATTAAGATTGGCTTACATTTGTTTTACCTTATAAAAAAAGAATTATCGCATTTAAGTTTTATTAAAAAACCGATTGTGTTTGATCATAAAAAAGAAAACCAAATTTGTTTTTTAGTAAAGCTTATCTAAATTGTATACATTTGTACTTTAATAATGAAAGGGTTATATACCATATTGGCTTTTTTAATACTGTTGCGTCCTGTAATGCCAGTTATTGATTATGTAGTAAATTACAACTACATAGCTGAGGTATTGTGTGTAAATAAAGATAAACCTACGTTAGAATGTAATGGAAAGTGTCACTTAATGAAAGAGTTGGCAAAAGTTTCTGAAACTGAAAAACCCACACCAGATAAAAAAAATAACCTTTCAGAACGATATGAAATACTATTTTGTCAAAGTATTTTCGAGTTTGAATTTATAAAACCTATTGATATACAAATTCACCCATTTAGTAATTATACAAATTGGTATCAACTTCTTACTAAATGTAGTATCCTCAAACCTCCTATTTTTAGATAATTATTTATCGTCCCAATTTTTTTAATCGCGTACAGATGCTATAACATTTTAGCACTGTTCACTTGCGTTTTGCATAAAAAATAATCATTTAAGAAAGTATGAAATTTCTAAAGTATTGGAGTATTGTATTAGTTTATACAATGACTTCTTGTACATTGGAAAAAACAGATTATGAAGCAGAAATAGCAACTGTGGTAACTGAATACGCTGCTTTTAGAGAAGTTACTTCTTTAAAAGTAGGTAATTATAATATTTGTATTGAAGCACTTAACGGAACTTTTTATAAAGGATATAACGAAATTCATGTAAAAGTTTTTGATTTCAATACAAATAAAACAGTAGTTCCTACTTCAGTATCTTTTTTACCAATTATAACATTGGCAAATGATACAAAATCATCTTGTCCTCATCAATATAATATGAAGTACAAACCAGCAGAAGAATATTTTGCAGGGTATTCTGTCTTTACTGATGAAAATAAAGAAGGAACTTGGCAAATAAATATTAAAATGACAATCAATAACCAAGTGATGAGCGGTACCCAAACGATTTCAGTTCTTCCTCAAAAGAATAAAAATCTAGGTATGACCACTTTTACGGGAAATGATGACGAAAAATATTATATAGCTTTGGTCGCCCCACAAAAACCTAAAGTAGCAGAAAATACATTAATTGCAGGAATTTATAAATACAATAAACCTACAATTTCGGAACCCAATGAATATTCTTTTACGGAAGTTAGGAATCATACGTTAAAGTTAGATCCAAGAATGCCAGAACCCTCTATGGGCAATCATTCGTCTCCTAATAATAAAGATTTGACACAAGAACAAGATGGTTTCTATCACGGTATAGTTAACTATACTATGACGGGCAATTGGACGCTCAATATGATATTATTAGACTCAAACGGAAAAGTAATAAAAGGAACCAATGTTCCAGAAGACTTTACTCCTGGAGTTCAAGGATTAAAGAGCTCTCTTTTTATTGATATTCTATTCTAAGACCTTATGAAAAAAATAGGATTACTAATATTTGTTAGTATTTGCTTTTTAACAAATGCACAAAGTATAGAGGTTAATAAGGATTCAGTAAAAGTGATAAAAGAAATTTATTTGAAAAAAATTCAGAAAAAAAAGAAGATCGAAACAGATCTAAAATTGGCTGTTTCAATAGACGAATTTCTAGCATCATCTCATACGATATCTTTTGTCAAAAGAGGCGCGTATGCTTGGGAACCATTATTAAACAATATGAGTAGCGAACGCTCCACAATTACTATTGATGGAATGCACATTTTTGGAGCCTGTACAGATAAAATGGATCCTGTTACCTCCTATCTAGAAGTAAATAATTTAGCTACTATTGATATCAAATCAGGACAACAAGGAGGATTACACGGAGCCACTATTGCAGGAAATATCAATTTAGTTAGAAAAAATAGCTCTTTTACTGAAAAAACAAAAATAGTAGGGAGTTTTCAAGGAGGATTTGAATCCAATAACCACCAGCTTTTTAATTTGGGAAATATAGCTTTTACAAACAACAAATTTGTGTTAGATGGAAGTATCGCTTATAGAGAAGCAGGTAATTATTTTGATGGTAAAAATAGAGAAATAAAACATTCTCAATACTCTAAATTCAACTCCTCATTAGGTTTAGCTTATAAAACAGGATTGCTTTCATCTTTAAAAGCGGATGTCGTTTTTGATATGGCAAAAAATGTAGGATTTCCTGCCTTGCCTATGGATTTATACCTTTCAAGAACCCTAATAACATCAGCCGCTTATAAACAGCTTTTTGATGACAAACGAATCAAAGTATGGGATACGAAAGTCTACTTCAATGCTATTGAACATTATATGGATGATACAACGCGCCCTGAAAATTTGGTTCACATGGATATGCCCGGATGGAGTACAACCTATGGATTGCTCTCTAAAGTAAGCATGAAAATGAATAAACTCTCCTCAGAATTTCAGTTCAATGCGTATACTAATTTATCCATTGCAGAAATGCGAATGTATCCACAGGATCGTAGTAACAGAACAATGTTTGCCTATAGTTGGCCTTGGGTAACTACACAATTTGCAAGTGTAGCTGTACAGAACTCATGGGATTTTTCAACAGAACGTCAGTTGTCTTTTGGCGTTTCTTTAGGAACTCATTACAATTTTTCTAAATACATAGAATTTAATAGAATTTTTTATCCAAATAGTTCTCAAGAAAAAAATCGAATTTTGCCTAGTCTTAATTTAAATTATCAATACAAGAAAAAAGAGTATCATTTTTCTGTAGGCACAGGATATGGCCATAGAGCACCTTCTATTTCAGAAGGATATGGCTATTATATTTACAATAGTTTTGATAGATACGACTATATAGGAAACCCAGATTTAAAAAATGAAATTTCCTATGAAGTAAATGCAAGTGCAGGCTATAAAAATGCTACTGTAGGATTAGAAGCTAAGGTTAACCATTTTTACATTGAAAATTATATTGTGGGCAAAATCCTAAACATAGGAAGTCCTATGAATTACCAATCTATAGGCGTGAAAGGGTACACTTCCTTAGATCATGCAAAACTTTATAATGTAGTAGTTAGCTCCTTTTATAACTTAGGAGAACATATTCGTTGGGAAGGCTCACTAACTTACGCCAGAGGTATAGATAGTAAAGGGATTAATCTCCCGTTCATTAGACCGTTAAGTTATCTAACCTCCCTGCAATACAAACATTGTAATTTTGGCGCAAGAACAGCTATAAATGGTGATTTAGATCAAATACATTACAGCTCTTTATACGGCGAAGATCAAACACCTAAATACCTATTATGGGGAGCCTCAGTAGATTATGCAATTCTCTTTAACGAATACAAAATAACGTTGCAAACAGGAGCAGAAAACATATTAAACGAAAATTATAGCACGTATGCTGATTGGGGAAATATTAATAGAATGGGACGAAATATTTTTATCTCATTAAAACTCAATTTTTAAAAAAATAAACACTTTAATTATTTATGAAAAATTTAAAAAAATATTATTTATTAGCTATATCATCATTCTTATTTTTATCTTGTAGTAAAGAAGAAGATCAAAAAATACTTGAGCCAAACACATTTACTAATGATGTAACATTGGTTTTTGAAAACACCTTCAAAAGTACCCCTATTGTACTTGGAGAACCTACTTCAACCGCTGTAACAACGAACGTTTCAGTAAACAACCAAAAACACCTCTTTAAAGAACTAAAGTATGTAGTTAGTAATATAAGACTGATAAAAGAAGATGGTACAGAAGTGCCTTACAACGTATCAAATCTTGATTTAGGAGCTATTGTAATAGACCAATCAAAGCCTGAAACACTAAGTTATACTTTGTCAAAAATCCCTTATGGTAGTTATAAACAAATTAAATTTGGCTTAGGAGTAAAAAGTGATTTGAATAAAGTAGATCAAACAAAATTTCCTAAATTTTTTGCTAACGCTGGAGAAAATAAAACACAAATGATGTGGGAATGGGGAGCAGGTTATCGTTTTGTGAAAATTGAAGGTTATTATAGCGATGAAAACAAACCTCTTTCAATTCATACAGGAAGTACTGAAAAAAAAGACCCTAACAAAAATTTTGTTCAAGGAGTAGATGCTTATAGAGATATTACCTTGAATCTTCCAGTACAAGCAATTGTGAATAAAATGAACCCTAAAATTATTATAAATGCTGATTTTGATAAGTTATTAAGCGGAACAGAAAAAATAACGCTGATAACGAATGATAAAAATGATAATAATGCAACCCCAAGTGTTCATTCAGCTGTACAAATGATGCGTTTTGTAAACAATATAGGAGGAAATGGTACAACAAATGTTACAGGTATGTTTTCTGTTAGTAAAGTTCAAAATTAAAGATTAATATGAGGGGATCCAAAAGAACACAAACGTTTTGTTTTACTTATAAAGAGAAATAAAATAACGTGAGTAATAGTTTTATACTATAATCAAAAACAAGAAACTATTGTTTTTTTGAGTCCCCTCTTTTTGTCATTTTGATATGACGGTTTGAGTATGCAAATAATATGTTCATTGAGTACCTATCATGAATCAATGTTGATCAAGTAAATACCAAAAATAGAAGCATACGATATTTACCGTTAAAAAAATAAAAAAATGAAATCATATATTTTACTTTTAATATTAGTATCTACCTTATACTCTTGTTCTAAGGACAAAGAAATAGACGTAGAACCAACATTTATTTCTGAATTTAATAATCCAGAAATTCTGATAGAAGCCCCTAAGTATTTTCCTCTATTGAATGGTTTTTTTCTTAAAAACAAACCCACAAAATACGGCGTACAGTTAGGCGAAAAATTGTTCAATGATAAAAGATTAAGTAGTAATAACTCTATTTCATGTGCAAGTTGCCACATTCAAGAAAATGCATTTACAGATAAAAAAACAAAAGCGATCGGAATTTTAGGACGAGTAGGATTACGTAATACACCTCCAATTCAAAATTTAGCCTTTATGAATTTTTATATGTGGGATGGAAACGAATTAGAATTAGAGCACCAACCTATCGTACCCATTATTACGAAAGAAGAAATGGGGTCTTCTATTCTAGAAATAATAACAAAAATACAAGGAGACAAAGAGTACCAAGAACTATTTAAAAAAACGTATGGAGAGGATAAAATAACACAAGAAAAAATATTTAAAAGCATTGCACAATATGAATACACTTTAGTCACTTCTAATAGTAAATATGACCAAGTCATGAAAAAAGACCAAGATTTTACTCCTAATGAAAAAAAAGGATATGAAACGTTTAAACAAAAATGTGCCAATTGCCATGCCACAGAATTATTTACAGATCAATCGTTTCGAAATATAGGGTTTCCTATAAATCCTGATAAAGATGAGGTTGGAAGAGCAAGAGTAACAGGAAAAAAAGAAGACATACAAGCCTTTCGAGTACCCTCTTTAAGAAACATACAATATACAGCTCCTTACGGAAGTTTTGGGCAGTTTGCCTCATTAAAAGAAGTGTTAGATTATTTTGATAAAGGTGTTTTAGATGCAGATAATTTAGATCCTATTCTTAAAAAGAAAAACAACAAAATTGCATTAACAGAAGAAGAAAAAACAAATCTTATTCACTTCATGAATACATTAAGTGATCCAACATTCGTTAAAAAATAATTTTAAAAATCAGTTACAAACCCTAAATGAAATTTACCCTTCTAATCTTAGTTTTATCATTTCTGCTACGTCCCGTAGAACCTATGGTTTCTTATATTATAAACTATGATTATATAAGCAACGTATTGTGTGAAAACAATGATAAACCTGAATTAAAATGCAATGGTAAATGTTATTTACAAAAACAAATGGCTAAAATAGCCGAAGAAGAAAAACCACTTCAAAAAGATACAAAACAAGTAAAAGTAGAACACGAAACCTTGTTTCTTTATCCCGTTTTAGAGAGTTTAATACCCATCAAAATTTTTAATTTCCAAAAAAATCATTTTGTATATACCAACCTATATAACTTTTTAAAAGAAAACCTCATTTTTCACCCACCTTCTTTATTTTAGAGGATTTTCAAAAAAAATATTTTTTAATAAAGCTTCATTTGTATTTCAGAATAGAAGAAGACATATTATTAGCTTTGTCCAATTTTCGTTCCTTTTCTTTAACCAAAGAAAATCTGAACAAAGTTAGACATACACCCTTTTTTTGAACCTTCCTCGTCAGTTAGCATAATAGGTATAATTATCTAAAAATAAAAACCAAGTAATATATTGTTAGAGAATACAAAAAAAACGACCTCTACAAAAGCTATTTATCAAATAAAGATAAAAACAAACAAGGTTATTTCTTTTTAGATAACAAACCTCATAATCTTATGTCTTAGTCTAAAAAAAACATAGTATTCATTTCATATTATGTATTCGACTTTATGATGCAAATAAAAAGAGTAAAGAAGATAAAAAAGACCCCAAAGTTTTTCCACAAATGAAGTTTTACTACATTCAGGACAAAAGAGGAAGAACCTTTTTAGATTCAAAATCATTTTATCTGGAATAAATTTCTAATACGTAATCTGGGGATAAAAAGAATAGTATGCTATAAAACAAAAATCTTCCAATGAAAATAAAAATAAAGATCATTACTCTTTTAGGAGTTATGAGTGTATGTGCACAAAATAAGAAAAATCAAGACACAACAAAAATCAACCAGATAGAAGAAATAGTTGTAACATCTAGTAGAATACACACTAAAAAAACAGAAACACCTGTTGCTATTTCTAAACTCACAGAAAAACAAATTACAGAAACAAAAGCAACAGCTGTGTATGAGTTAGTCAATAAAACAGCAGGCGTTTTAATGACTAATTTAGGAAATGAACAACATAGCATGTCTATCAGACAACCCATGACAACAAATGCTTATTTTTTATATCTAGAAGACGGTTTGCCTATTCGTCCCTTAGGTGTTTTTAACCACAATGCACTATTAGAAATCAATCAATTCAACATTGAAAGCATAGAAGTAGTCAAAGGTCCTGTTTCCTCATTATATGGGCCAGAAGCCGTAGGAGGAGCTGTTAATTTTATTTCAAAAAAACCGTCTGATAAACCACAATTAAAATTAGGATATCAAGGCGATCAATTTCATTTCAACCGCTTTCAAGCAATGGGTTCAGGAACTATAGGTAGGTTAGGATACCACATTGCCAGCTTATCATCCGTTCAAAAAAATGCTTGGATGACCTATTCAGACTATGATAAAAATAATATAAATGGGCGTTTTGATTATACTTTTAATCCCAATCATAAACTTATTGCTACGGTTTTTTATGGAGAATATTATACCCAAATGAGTGGAAGTGTAAATGAACAAGATTTTTATGAGAGAACCTATAAAAGCCAAACTAATTTTGCTTACCGAAAATCAAAAGCATTGCGGACAAAATTAATCTATGAACTAAACTGGAATCAGAATACTATGACTTCTCTAACAACTTTTATGCGAGAGAACCAATTAGGTCAAAATCCATCGTATGCTATTAGACTTTCAGAAGATAAAAAAACTGCTACAGGAGAAATTAATTCTAATAATTTTACCAGTTATGGTATTGTAGCACAACACAATCAAAAGTTTAATTGGCTTAATACAACCCTAGTAGTAGGAGGTTTGTTAGATCGTTCTCCTATTGATTATGAGTCGTATAGAACGGATTTACAACCGATACTAAAACCAGGAACAACAATTGTTTCGCAATACGATTTTATTGCAGAACGACCAGATATTAGATTAAAAGTATACAACGGAACCATCTACAATTACGCAGTTTTTACACAAATAAAAACCGTGCCTATAAAAAATCTCGTTCTTACATTAGGAGGACGATATGATAAAATGAATTTAGAGTATTATAATGATATTAGTAAAAAAAATGGGACAAAAGATTATAATCAATCCACTTTTAAAGCAGGAATTAATTATAATCCATTAAAAACAGCAGGTTTCTATGCTAATTACTCACAAGGTTTTTCGCCTCCTAGTGTTTCTACTATTTTTGAAATCAAAGCAGGTACAGGAGGAAAAACAGGAGTTCCAGCTGAATTTAATTACGATCTAAAGTCTGCATTATTTTATAATTATGAAATAGGAGGTTGGTTATCCCTAATAAATTCCAAATTAAAAATAGATTATTCTTTGTACTATATGAAAGGGGAAAACGAATTAATCAACACCCGTTTAGTAGATAACTCAACAGATTATCGCTCTGCGGGAAAAACATTACACAAAGGAGTAGAATTTGGATTAAATTATGGCATCTCAAAATCTATTAATCTCAGAATAGGAAGTGCTTACTCAGAACATCAATTTGTAGAATTTGAGTTTCCAGAGAAATCTTTAGAAGGAATAAAAAATTTAAATGGGAAAGAAATGCCTTCAGCACCACGTTGGATAGCTAATTCAGAACTTAGTTACCATCCAAAAGAGTTGCCAAATTTTAGGATCTCAGCAGAGTGGCAGTACGTTTCAAGTTTTTTTCAAGATCAAATTAATACAACAAAATACCAAGGATATAACGTAATCAATGGAAGAATAGGCTACAAAATAAAAGGAATAGAAGCCTATTTAAATATAATAAATCTTACAGATCAATTATATGCTTACAATGTATCTAGAGGAAACTCATCAAAATCTTCCGCAAATTATACAGTAGCAGCACCCAGAACTTTTGTTTTTGGTGTGCAATACAACCTATCCTTATAAACTTAATAAAAATGTAAAATTTCTAAAATTCTAATCCCATACATTAATAATACTTTGAGTTTTAACTCATGAAACCCTATACAATAATGATAAAAACAATTATTCAAAAAATAAAGAAAAAAATAAAAAAGCGTATTTATAAAGGACATAAATTACTAGCCTATATAACCTTTATTCCTGTTGTATTGTGGTGTTTTTCAGGAATTACGCATCCATTTATGGCACATTTTTTTAAACCCCAGATAAAAAATGAATGGATTGAACCAAAGGTAATTAACATACCCAAAATACAAGCTTCTCTAAAAGAAATTTTGAGAAAAGAAAAAATTGAAACCTTCAAAAACTTTCGTTTCATTGAAATGAATACTAATTGGTTCTATCAGATAAAATTGATAGATAATTCGCTGGTTTATTTCAATGCCACCAATGGCAAAAAAATAGAAAAAGGAGATGAAAAATATGCACAATATTTAGCACAATATTTTTTAGAGGATTATCAAAGTAAAATTTTAAAAGTCGAATACCTTACAGAATTTGATCATCAATACAAATATATAAATCGCTATTTACCCGTTTATAAAATTACTTTTGATAGAAGTGATAATATGCAAGTATATGTAGAAACAACCTCCAGTAAATTAGCCACCTTTAATCCGCTTTCTAGACAAGTTTTTATATGGTTTTTTGATACCTTCCATAATTGGTCATTTTTAGATGCTATTACGACCAATGAAATACGAATAATCCTTATGATTATTTTGCTAGGAACCATTATCGCATCTGCTTTATCAGGAATTATTATATACGGTTTTTTTTGGAAAATTTTTAAAAAAACACAAATTTCATCGGAAAACAAAACCCGGATTCACCATCGAAAATTAGGAATATGGTTTTCTCTACTGACCATTGGATTTGCGTTTAGTGGTGCATTCCATCTAACAAAAAAGTGGAATCCAAAGCCTGTTCAAGATATGGTATATGAACCCGTTTTGAATAGCAATAAAATAAAAATAAATCCAATAGAAATTGCCGTTAATAAAACAAAACTTCAAAATGTAAGCCTCATACAATTTGAAGATACAATTTATTACCGTTGCCAATTACAAGCTAATTCTAAATCTTTTGACCAAGACAAATCCAAAAAAGAAAAAAAGAAATTAGCTCCTGTAGCAGATGTTGTATATCTAAATGCACAATCTAACACTCTTGCCAAAGGTCTAGATCTGAAATATGCGGAATTTTTAGCCCATTATTTTGAAAACCCTTCAGTAGAAAACGCTCCTTGTTGTGAAAATCAAACCTCAGAAGAAACTAAAACGTGTGGTATTGATAGTGTTGAACTACTAGAAACTAAAGTTCTAACTGATTTTGATAATAAGGAATACGGTTTTGTAAATAAACGATTACCCGTCGTAAAATTAGCATACAATACTCCTGAAAAAACAACATACTTCGTAGAAACAGCAACTTCTAGAATTGCTTCGGTGATACAGAAAACAGATAGAACAGAAGGATACTCATTTGCAATTCTTCATAAATTTTTATGGATGGATTGGGCAGGAAAACCAATACGTGATTTAGTCATGACATTTGCAGCTATTACATTGCTAATATTAACTTTTTTAGGGATTAAATTATTAATTAAAAAAGAATAAATTTTTGTATTACAATCAAGATTGGTTAGTTTTATAAAACTAACCAATCTTTGTATTTATGAATTTTAAATTACTCAAATTCCGTTTTTTAACAATTGTTTTTGCCCCTTTCCAATTGCTGTATTCTCAACAAAAATTGTCAAGTATAGCAGATAAACAAAGTTTGTTAACAAACGTCCAATGGGAATCGTTATTTCCTAATCGAGCAGGATTAGCTTCTGGGCATCCACAAGGATATAGCACAGATTTTTTTTCCTATAATAATTTTATACAAGCCCGTAACGAAATGGCTGATTATTGGGTTAAAATTAGAAAAAAACAAGGTGTATATGGAGAACTCATAACCATAACTAAAAAATCTTCGCAAGTAGTCTATAATTATTCACAAGTAGACCCTTCATGGTATGCTAATACAACAGCTGAAACCGTCATTAATGTTGATTTTGCAGATTTTGTTAATACCTCCAACACCTTAAACAATACCCGAGAATTAGGCGCCTTTTTAGCGAATATATCAAAAGAAACCACAGGCGGATGGCAAACACCAGTAGGAGGAGGAAGTTTAGGAGATTATGCTAAATGGGGATTGTATTTTGTACATGAATTAGGGTATAATACAACTAATTCAGCAGGAGCATACAGTCAAGCCAGTACAGAATACCCCGCCAATCCTACAAAAGGATATTACGGACGAGGACCTATTCAATTGTCATGGAATTATAATTATGGACAATTTAGTAAGTTTTTATACAACGATAAAAATGTGTTATTAGATAATCCTGATTTAGTACAACAAGATGGCGTTTTAGCTTTTAAATCAGCTATTTGGTTTTGGATGATGCCGCAATGGCCTAAACCTTCTTGTCATCAGGTTATGCACGATCTTTGGGTGCCAAGTATAGGAGAATATGCTATGAACAAAATGTATTTAAAAGGATTTGCTCATACGAATAACATTATTAACGGGGGATTAGAATGTAGAGGTTCATCTAGTGCTGCTTTTACTGTAAAAGTAGTTTTACGTTCTGATTTATATAAATATTATTTGGGAATATTAGGTTTAAATCCTAATCAAATAGCTGCGGAAGATTCTGGACAATATACTACTACTTGTTTTCAAGATGCTTCTAACGCCATGCAAGACTATCAGAGTGCAAATGTTTTAGCAACGAAAGGATTTGATCTAGAAAGTTTTTCTTATGGTCCTAATCCCGTTCAAGAAAATCTTAAAATAAAATATAAAAAAACGATAGATCAAATAAATGTCTACGGATTAGATGGGAAAGAAATTCAGAAATTACGTGTTCAAAAGGCAAATTTTGAATTGGATTGTAGCAAATTTGAAAAAGGAGTTTATTTATTACAAGTTATAAGCGAAGGGGAATCGGCAATTTTTAGGATTATAAAAAACTAACCTTCTGGAATAGATAAAAAAACGATTTAAAAGAAATGTTTTAGTATTCAAATTATCACATCGACCATACGGGAAGTCACAGGATTAGTTTTTGCGATTTCTCCTTAGGGTCGATATGATTTACTTTTTTGCCAGCCTATTTGTATAAAATACAGCAATACAAGAAATGTTTAATTATAAAAGAACAACCGTTTTACTTTCGCCCTCAACGACTACTTTCGTCAAGCCCGCTTTTGTTAATTCTTTCATCGAAGCATCCCATTTTTTGCCACTCAAGCCTGATTTTTCTTTTAAAAGAGCTAAAGTTTGATTGTCTTCAACTTTTAGTAATTCAACGATAGTCTTTGCATCATCACTTATAGCTAATGGCTTTACTTCTGGACGCATTTGAGGGAAGAATAATACCTCCTGAATAGACGCATTATTGGTTAAGAACATAATTAAACGATCCATACCTATACCTAATCCCGAAGTAGGAGGCATTCCATATTCTAAAGCTCGTAAAAAATCTTCATCAATAATTCCATTGGCTTCATCATCTCCTTTTTGGGCTAACTCCATTTGCGCGACAAAACGTTCTCGCTGGTCAATAGGATCGTTTAGTTCTGAATAAGCATTGGCTATTTCTTTTCCACAAACCATTAACTCAAAACGTTCCGTTAACTCAGGATTATTGCGGTGTTCTTTAGTTAAAGGAGACATTTCTTTTGGATAATCCGTAATAAAAGTCGGCTGAATGAAATTACCTTCACATTTTTCGCCAAATATTTCATCAATTAATTTTCCTTTACCCATGGTATCATTTACCTCAATGCCCATAGATTTTGCTGCTTCACGTAATTCTTCTTCAGTCTTACCCGTTATATCAAAACCTGTAAATTGTTTGATCGCGTCAGTCATCGTAACACGAGCGTAAGGAGCCTTGAAATTTACTTTATGTTCACCAAAAGTAGCTTCCGTAGTACCATTAACTTGTAATGCACAGTATTCTAATAAATTTTCAGTAAACGCCATCATCCAGTTGTAGTCTTTATACGCTACATAAATTTCCATAGCGGTAAATTCTGGATTATGAGTCCTGTCCATACCTTCATTGCGGAAGTTTTTAGAAAACTCATATACGCCGTCAAATCCACCTACAATTAATCGCTTTAAATACAACTCATTAGCAATACGCATATATAAAGGGATATCTAAACTATTGTGATGTGTAATAAATGGGCGTGCTGCCGCTCCTCCGGGGATAGACTGTAAAACAGGTGTTTCTACTTCCATGTAACCAGCGTTGTTAAAAAATGTACGCATGGCAGTAAAGAGTTTCGTTCTTTTTACAAATACCTCTTTTACTTGTGGATTTACTACCAAATCCACATAACGCATACGGTAACGTAGTTCAGGATCTATGAATTCGTCAAAAACCTTACCTGTTTCGTCTGTTTTAGGCATTGGTAAAGGACGTAACGTTTTACTTAAAAAAGTAAAGTTCGTTACACGAATACATTGTGCGCCTACTTGTGTAGTAAATAATTCACCTTCTATTCCTATAAAATCGCCTAAATCCACTAACTTTCTAAAAACTGTATTGTATAAGGTTTTATCCTCTCCAGAGCAAATAATATCTCGGTTAAAATATGCTTGAATACGTCCTTCGCTATCTTGAATTTCACTAAAACAAGCTTTTCCTTGGTCGCGGTTACTCATCAAACGACCCGCTACTACAACCTTCTTACCTTCTTCAAAAGATTCCTTTATTTGTTTCGAAGTATGATCTACTGGATACAAATTAGCGGGATACGGATTGATACCAAGTTCACGTAACTTGGTCAACTTTTCTCTTCTGATGATTTCTTGTTCTGAAAGTTGCATAACATTATTTTTTTAAAGACAGCAAAGATAACCATAAGTTTAAAAGTTTAAAAGTTTTAAAAGTTTAAAATTCAAGTATTGTATAACTATATTATTTGTTTTTGTGATTTATTTGAAAAATATTGATTTTTTGAGAGTTTTAGAATCTGTATCTTTGGCAAAAAGAAAATGAGATGAAACGTTTTTTATGTTTATTATTGCCCTTGGTTGTGTTAACAAGTTGTGTTTTTACAGAAGAAATAGAAATAAATCAAGACGGATCAGGGAAATATGCTTTTGCTATAGATGGCTCTAGTTTGATAGCTATGATGCCAAAAGATAGTTCAAATTTAGGAAAAACAATTGCTATTTTCTTTGGAAACATTTTTTAAATCCGTAACAGATTTACAACAGTTAATAGAAGGAATGGAAAGCTTTCAAAAATTGACCAAATCCAGTAAAATACAACAAATACAACGAATAGGGAACTTAAGTGTTTTGTTAGAAAACGGAGTTAAAATGAATTATTTGTATGATGGTAAAAAATTCTTTAGAAAAGCCATTACTACCAATCAACCGTTTAAAAAAAATAGATGCCAATTTCTTAGCGAAATATAAAACGATTTTAGAAGCATCTAAATATGTGGTAAAATACCATTTTCCTAAAGCAGTTAAAACCGTATCAAACAAATCCGCGGTATTTTCTAAAGATAGAAAAATAGCAACCATAGAATTTAAATGGGATGAAATAGTGAAATCCCCAGAATGTTTAAATTTAGAAGTCCAATTCAAATAAATTATTTATAATTAAATACAATAATGAGTAGAAAAGTAAAATTCCAAGATTTGGGATGTCAAGATTATAAAAAGACATGGGATTATCAAGAAAGTTTATTTGCTGAAATTGTAGCCCAAAAAATGCTAAAGAGAGACGATTCAAAAGTAGAAACAGATAATTATTTTTTGTTTGTAGAGCATCCTCATGTTTATACTTTAGGAAAAAGTGGAGATTTATCAAATCTATTGTTGTCTGAAAAACAATTAGAAGAAAAAGGAGCCACGTTTTATAAAATAAACAGAGGAGGAGATATAACCTATCATGGACCAGGACAAATTGTAGGTTACCCAATTTTAGATTTAGAAAACTTTTTTACCGATATACATAAATATTTGCGATTACTAGAAGAAGTTATTATTCAAACTTTAGCTGAATATGGCATAGCATCCGAACGAAGTGAAGGAGAAACAGGAGTATGGATAGGAGTAGGAACTCCCTTTGTTAGAAAAATATGCGCTATGGGGGTTCGTGCCTCTCGTTGGGTAACCATGCACGGTTTTGCATTAAATGTAAATGCTGATTTAGGGTATTTTGATCATATTATTCCTTGTGGTATAAAAGGAAAGGCAGTAACCTCTCTTCATGTTGAGTTAGGAAGACCAGTAGATGAAGAAGAAGTAAAAAAGAAAATATTAAAACATTTTAATGATTTGTTTAATACGGATTTAGTATCGTTATAGACTCAGAATAACAAACAAAATCGTGAAACTTTAATTTGTTTTCTACGATTTTGTTTGTCTAAAAAAATAATTATTTATAAGTCCAATACAAACTGTTCAGGGAGTAATTTAAAAGACTTCCTGTGGTATTTTGTGACCCCATATTTAGCAATAGCTTCTCTGTGATCTTTTGTAGGATATCCCTTGTTTTTACTCCAATTATACATTGGAAATTCTTCATGAATTTTATTCATATATTCGTCTCTATGCGTTTTAGCTAAGATAGAAGCAGCAGCTATATTCATGTATTTACTATCCCCTTTTATAATACTTTCGTTAGGGATGGATTTTAAAAAAGCTATTTCTTCAAGCTTTAAGTTGTAGCCAGTTAGGGTTTTGATTCCTAGTTTTCCCAATAAAGGACGGTTTCCATCAATAATGATAAAATCGGGTTTTTGCTTCAACTTCAAAATGCTTTCCTGCATAGCCTTCATAGAAGCATTAAGAATATTGATTTCATCAATTTCTTCATTCAAAATATGCGTTACCGCAAAGCCCAATGCTAAATTTTCAATAGTAGGTCTTAAAACATCCCTCTTTTTTTCAGATAATTGTTTAGAATCGTTTAAAGAATCAATATTAAAATTTTCTGGAAGTATAATAGCGGCTGCTGTAACGGGTCCTGCGAGGCACCCCCTGCCGGCTTCGTCACATCCGACTTCTATTGCGTAATTGCTGAATTTTAAGGATAACATAGTTTGTATAGTAATAAAAAGTGCTTAATTTTTAGGTTTATTGAAAAGAAAATAATAAGTTTTTATAAAAATTATAGAAGCAGCAAAGGTACTTTATAAAGTTTAACATTTATAAAAAATGAATATCTATAGATAATATTTGGGAAATTAAGAAATATTTAAGAAGTTTGCGGGATAACTAACTCAAATAAAATTAATATGAGATCAAAGTTCAAATGGATTTTTACGCTACTGTTAGCGTTAACAATGCAGTTTTCTTTCGCTCAAGAGAAAGCAATAACTGGGGTGGTTACAGACGCAAATGGTCCACTACCAGGGGTAAATGTTGTAGTAAAAGGTACACAACGTGGGGTTTCATCCGGATTTGACGGTAAATATAGTATTAAGGCAAAAGAAGGCGAAACTTTAGTTTTTTCATTTATGGGAATGAGAGAAGTATCTAAAGTGGTGGGTGCTTCTAATGTAATGAATACTGTAATGCAAAGTGATGCAAAACAATTTGGAGATGTTGTTATTGTAGGTTTTGCTAAACAAGAAAAGAAAAAAATGATTCAGTCAGTGGTAACTGTAGGATCTGATAAAATTAAAGATGTTCCTGTTGCTTCAGTTCAAGATGTTCTTCAAGGTCAAACTTCAGGTGTTCAAGTTGTTTCTTCTTCAGGAGTAATTGGTTCTGCACCCGTTGTAAAAGTAAGAGGTGTTGCCTCTATTACGGCAGGAGCTAGGCCTTTGTATGTTGTTGATGGAGTGCCATTGAATGATGTTAATTTAACTTCTGCTCAAGGAGGTCAGGCTTTAAATCCAATTGCAGACCTAAATCCTGCAGATATAGAGAGTATGTCTGTATTAAAAGATGCTGCGGCAACTTCAATTTATGGATCTCGTGGGTCAAATGGAGTTATTCTTATTACTACAAAAATGGGTAAGAGAAATCAAGATGCTAAAGTTGCGGTTGGTTTTACTACTTCCTTTACAAATTATACAGATGCAATGAAAATGATGAACGCGTCTCAGTATAAGGAATATAATGCTAAATTTCCTCAAGCGTTAACAAATTCAGGAGTTTCGATTGATGACATAGGGGAGACTAATTTTGATTGGTTAAATGCTGTTTCGAGAACAGGTGTTTCTATGGGTTCGGATGTTTCAGTTTCAGGAGGTTCTGAAAAAACAACTTATTTTTTAGGAGGGAGCTATGCTAAACAATCGGGCTTTATTGTTGGTAACGGATTAGAGAAATCTGCAGGAAGGCTTAATATTAATACAGAGGCAAATTCTTGGCTAAAAGTTGGAATGAATTTAGGGGTAACTACTTCTAAAATAGATAGAGTTGCTTCTGAAAATTCAGTAAATGCTCCGTTTACATCTGCTTTTTTACAAGAACCTTACGTAACACCCTACGATTCGAATGGTAATTTTCAACGTACAGGTTTTATAGCTAACGTTGTAGCAATAGAAGCTTTAGATATAAATGACTTAATTACGAATCGTATAACAGGTAATGTATTTGCAGATTTTAAATTATTTAAGCCTTTAACCTATAGAGTAGAAATTGGTTTAGATAGATCTTCAATTGAGGAATTTAGACGTGAAAAAGATATTAATCAAGCAGGTGGTTCTGCTTCGGATTATCAAGCTGTTCAGCAGAAGACTGTTTTTACAAATACTTTAAATTTTAATAAAAAGTTAGCTGAAAAAATTAATTTAAATGCCTTAGTAGGTTTTACTGCAGAAAATACTGAAGTAAGAGATATTAGCGTAGCAGGTACAGTTTTTGCTTCTGATGATTTCTTGAATGTTACTTCTGCAGTTATAAAATCAACTACTGATAATACTAACGCTCAATCTAGATTAAATGGTTATTTTTCACGTTTAAATCTTGATTATGATTCAAAATATTTATTAGAGGCTTCTTTTAGAAGAGATGGGTCTTCTAGATTTGGATCTAATAATAGATTTGGTAATTTTTGGGCAATTGGAGCAGCTTGGAATATTGCCAGTGAAAACTTCTTAAAAGAAAGTAAATATATTAGTGAATTAAAATTAAAAGCTAATATGGGAGTTTCTGGTAATGATAGAATTGGAGATTATGTTTGGAGAGAGCGTGTTAATGGTGGCGTTTATCCAAATTATAATGAAACTTCTGGTTTAGCATTATACAGATTTAGTAATCCAAATTTAAAATGGGAAAGATCAGAATCTATTGATTTTGGATTGAATTTAGGTATGTTTAGCGATAGAGTTAAAATTGCTGTTGATGTTTATAGAAAAGTAACTTCAGATTTATTGTTAAATAAATTGTTGTCTACAGCTGATAATGATGGTGTTAGAACTTATTTGATCAATGCTGGTAAAATGGAAAACAGAGGTTTAGATTTAGATTTTAATTTTGATGTTTTAAGAGATTCAAAATTGAAATGGACTACAAATTTAAATTTTAACTTTAATAGAAATAAAATATTAGAACTAAATTCTGATGCTTCTGTGGATGCGCAAGGAAATAAATTTATAGGAGGATCTACTTATCAAAGAGCAATCGAAGGATATTCTGCCAATACTTTTTACTTAGTGCCTTATTTAGGAGTTAATAAAGAAACGGGACATGCTGAATGGTTAGATATAAATGATAATCCAACTACTACTTATTCTACAGCAAATAGAAGAATTGTTGGAGATGCAAACCCTGATTTTACAGGGGGATGGTCTAATAATTTGAAGTATGGTAACTTTGATTTATCTACATTAGTTAACTTTAGTTACGGGAATGATATATTTGTTGACGGATTACGTTTTGTTGATCGTGCAACGTACTCTTACAATCATAGAGAAGTTGTAGGTAATGTGTGGCAAAAATCTGGAGATGATGCATTTACTCCAAATCCTACTTCTCCTACATTCAGAACCGTTCAAAATGCTTCAACTAGACAATTGAAGGATGGTTCTTTTGCTAGATTGAAAAATGTAACTTTTGGGTATAATTTTCCTATGAATAAGTTTAGTAAAAGTTTTATATCATCTGTAAGAATTTATGCAACTGCACAAAATTTATATACATTGAAAAATAAAGAGTTAGAAGGTATTGATCCAGAGGTGTCTAATTCGATTTCTGCTGGTATCCAAGGTGAAACATTTTTTACTGCCCCTCAAACTAAAACGTTTTTGTTTGGTACACGTTTAACTTTTTAAGCTTTTAAATATGAAATATATATATATATCAACACTTTTTCTAACATTTGCAATTGGTTGTCAAACGGATTTAGATGTTAAAGCACAGGATGAATCTTCTCGTGAAGTGGTATTAACTACAGGACTGGGAGTGAAGTCTTATGTAACAGGATTATACGGATTAGCACAACAAGAAGGTGCTTTTGGGGGGGTTCCACAATTGTTAGGAGACTGGCAGTCAGATAATATTGGTTTTAGAGGTACCTTTCCAACGCTACAAGAAATAAGAGATTATACAACTGTACCAACAAATGGGAACGTTGCTTCAATATGGCAAGATCATTATGAGATAATAACTCAGGCTAATACGGTGATTAATAAAGCTTACTCAGCTCCAGATGTTAACTTTTCAAAAGAAGAAAGGGATGAGGCTGTAGGTGAGGCTAAGTTTATGAGAGCTTTAGCTTATTTTCAACTAAATTGCTTATTTGCACAACCAATTCAAACAGCTGGAGTTAACGGTTTGTCTGTTCCATTAATTACTAAGCATATTAACTCTGTAGACGAAATTGGTATAAGAAATACTCCTAGAGCTACTATTGGTCAAGTATATGCTGAAATTGAAGCAGACTTATTAGATGCAATTAGTAAAATTAAAACTTTTAATAGAGCAAGAGCTAATGTAGGAGCTGCTAAGGCTTTATTGGCTCGTGTTTATTTATATCAAGATAAATTTTCCCAAGCAGCAGATTATGCAAATCAAGTTATAGGAATGAACAATGAGTTTGTATTAGCTACAAACTATTTATTTTACGATAATAAGGATTCTTATGAGCACATATTTAATTTAGTTAGTTTGTCTAATGATAGTCAGTCGGGGAGTAATGAAAATGGACCATCAGTTAGTTTCTCAACTCTAACTAATTCAGCTGCTAATGGAGGAAGAGGAGATTGTCCTTTTTCTGCAAATTTGAATGCCGCTTTTGCGAATTCAGGAGATTTACGTTACACATTAAAAAGAAGAGATGTAGAAAAAACAGGAGTTCCTTTTTACACAACGAAATATAATGACGGACTTAATCAGTCGTCAGATTATTCTGTAATTCGTATTTCTGAAATGTATTTGATTAGAGCTGAAGCTAATTTAAGAGCAGGAACAGTAATAGGAGACACTCCAGTTAATGATGTTAATAAAATTAGAAGACGTGCAAATCTTCCTGATTTGACAGTTGTAACATTAGATGATATTATAAATGAAAGACGTTTTGAGTTTTGTTTTGAAGGTCATAGACGAATGGATTTATTACGTAATGGAAAGCAACTAAGATTATCAGGAACTGTGCCAGCACCAGCTGAAACAGCCCCTGGTAAACCAAGAGTGATTTTACCAATTCCTCAAAGAGAATTGGACTTAAATAAGAATTTAGTTCAAAATCCTAGTTACTAATAAAAAAGCCCTCGCTCAGCGAGGGCTTTTTTATCTCTTCTCTTTTCCCTATTTTTGTACTTCATTAAAAACCTATGAAGTATTTTTTTTATTTAATTATTGCTTTAGTTGTTATACCAACATTTGGACAAAATGACTTGTCTGAAATTAAAAACGACACAGTTCGTAAATCCCTACGAGAAGGTCGAAAAGAAAACCCTAAAGCCCCTCATAACTGGTATAAAATTTATAATCTAAAAAGAGACACTACTTTTGTTGATACCTCACTTACAATAAAAAGTGATTATAAGTTTAATCTACTCAGAAAAGATAACTTCGGCTTGTTGCCGTTTGCTAATGATGGTTATGTATATACTGTTCTAAACTATGGTTTTAAAGCACCTAATGCGTTACCCGCTATAGGTTTTAATGCTAAACAATTTAATTATCTGCAATCAGAAGACATCTTCTATTATAATGTACCAACTCCCTTGACAGAATTGTATTTTAAAACTGTTTTAGAACAAGGACAAAGTATAGATGCTTTTATTACATTAAATACTTCTAAAAATCTTAATTTTTCATTAGCCTACAAAGGATTACGATCATTGGGGAAATATCTAAATTCATTATCAAGTACAGGAAACTTTAGATTTACTTCAAGTTATCAAACTCTCGGTAAACGTTATGGATTTAATGTACACTTTACAAGTCAAGATTTTACCAATCAAGAAAATGGAGGAATTCTAAATGATACCGATTTTATTTCTGGGGATCCTCAATTTAGTCAACGTTCAAGATTAGATATAAAACTAAAAGAGGCAAAATCCCTTTTTGAAGGAAAACGTTATTTCGTAGATCAATATTTTCGTTTAAATCGTAGTCAAAAAGCTAATAATATATTATTGGAACATCAGTTTAAGTACGAAATATTTAATTTTAGTTTCGAAAAAACTACTAAAACAGATTATTTTGGTCTAGGCTATGAAAATTCTAACTATTCAGATTTGACTAAATCATCTGTCCTTTATAACAAAATAGGAGCTACTTTTTTTAACACCTCAATAGGCAAGTTTAATGTGTTTATTGAAGACAATCGTTTTCGTTATGGGTATAATCGTTTAGTGATTGAAAACCAGCAAATAAAAGTTCCAGCTCGAAATGATTTTTCAGTTCAAAATATAGGAGGGAAATATTTTTATCTAACAAAAAAGATGAGAGGAGAAGCCCTTTTTTCAAAAGCTTTTTCAAAACACACAAACTCTACTATAGATATATTTACAAAATACACTTTAAATGATAAAAATAGTTTTTCAGCTAGATACACTAATTTAAGCAAATTGCCTGATTTAACCTCCTCCCTTTACCAAAGTGATTTTGTAACATATAATTGGAAAAATTCATTTGATAACGAAAAAATTAATTCATTTCATTTGAATGCCCAAACACAATGGGGAGCAGTTGAAACTCAGTTTGTACTGCTTCATAATCATATTTATTTCAGTAATGATGATTTAACACAAAAAACATTGCTGACAACACCTAAGCAATATAAAGGATCTATAAATTATTTCTCAGTAAAAATACAAAAAGAATTAAAGGTTGGGAAGTGGTCACTCGATAATAGTATTTTATATCAACAAGTAGCCCAAACAGAACAAATTTTAAATGTTCCCAAATTTTTGACACGCAATAGTTTGTATTTTTCAGATCAATATTTTAAAAAAGCTTTATTCTTACAAACAGGGATCACCTTTCAGTATTTTACTAATTATTATGCTAACGGTTATAATCCTTTGATTGGTGATTTTTATACCCAAAATCAAAGTCAGATAGGAAATCATCCTATAATTGATTTTTTTGTTAATGCTAGAGTACGTCAAACAAGAATTTTTTTGAAAGCAGAACATCTTAATACTACTTTCAGAAATAATGATTTTTTTGCAGCACCAGGTCAGCCTTATAAAGACTTTCTAGTGCGTTTTGGATTAGTGTGGGATTTCTTTCAATAATCATGAATTTCTAATACTGAAAATCATTAGATTAAGCTACACTTTCAAATCTCTTGAAATTTGAAATCTGTATTCAGAATATTTATACCTTTGCAAAGAGGTTGGTAAAGAATAGTTTAAAAATAAGAAAAACATTATAAAAATAAAAGTATGCAATACGCAAAGAACATACTAGAAACAATTGGTAATACACCTCTAGTAAAGTTGAATAAAGTAACGGCTGAGATTAACGCATTGGTTCTAGCAAAAGTTGAAACCTTTAATCCAGGTAATTCTGTAAAAGACCGTATGGCTATCAAAATGATTGAAGATGCAGAAGCGGATGGTCGTTTAAAACCTGGAGGAACTATTATTGAAGGGACTTCTGGAAATACAGGAATGGGACTAGCTTTAGGCGCCATTATTAAAGGATATAAACTAATCTGTGTAATTTCAGATAAACAATCAAAAGAAAAATGTGATATACTAAGAGCAGTAGGAGCAAAAGTAGTGGTTTGTCCAACAGATGTTGAACCTACAGATCCTCGTTCGTATTACTCTGTTTCAAAACGTTTAGCAGAAGAAACACCTAATGCGTGGTATGTAAACCAATACGATAACCCAAGTAATGCACTAGCCCATTACGAACAAACAGGACCTGAAATTTGGGAACAAACAGAAGGAAAAATTACACATTTTGTAGTAGGTGTGGGTACAGGAGGAACTATATCAGGAGTTGCTAAATACTTAAAAGAGAAAAATCCAAATGTTAAAATTTGGGGAATTGATACCTATGGTTCTGTATTTAAAAAATACCATGAAACCGGTATTTTTGATGAAAATGAAATATATTCCTATATAACAGAAGGCATTGGAGAAGATATTTTACCCAAAAATGTTGATTTTTCTCTTATAGACGGTTTTACAAAAGTTACAGACAAAGATGCTGCCGTCTATACACGTAAGATAGCCCTAGAAGAAGGGATATTTGTTGGGAATTCAGCAGGTGCAGCCATTAAAGGATTATTACAACTAAAAGACGAATTTAAGCCAGATGATGTAGTAGTCGTTTTATTTCACGATTCAGGAAGTCGTTATGTAGGCAAAATGTTTAATGATGATTGGATGCGCGAACGAGGCTTTCTAGAAGAAGAACTAACCAAAGCAGAAGATTTAATAAAAGACCATATCGAAAAGCCACTTGTTATTGTCCGTACTGAAGAATTAGTTTCACACGCCATAGAAAGAATGCGTAAATATAAAATTTCTCAAATACCAGTTGTTGATGTAAATGGATTTGTTGGATCTGTTGATGAATCAGACCTTTTTCAAAGCTATATAACAGATAAAAAGACTGCTGAAAAACCAATTAAAGAGGTAATGGGAGCGCCATTTCCAATAGTAGCTAAAGGAACCCCTATAGACGAAGTTTCTAAATTAATTACTAAAGATAATCAAGCGGTATTAGTAGATTTAGGAGAAGGAAAACACCATATCATTACAAAATATGATATCATTAATTCGATAAAATAATAAAATATAAAATCAAAAGAATATGTGATATTTAAATTACATAGTTCACATAATAAAATTCAGTTAAACCTAATTAATTCATTTATAATGAGTTTTTTAGGTTTTTTTTGTAAATTTATGATAGAAATAAAGTCAAACCCTATACTGCTAAAAAAAGCTAATATAGTTAAGACTTTTTGTACGCCTTATTAATTTTATACGCCTTTACCATGAAAGAAGAATTTTTACATTATGTATGGAAAAATAAAAAATTTCCTTTACACTCTTTAAAAACCGCACAAGGAGAAAATCTTCAAGTGCTTCATTCAGGAGTTCAACTAAATCAATCAGGTCCTGACTTTTTTAATGTTCAACTGATAATTGATGGTCAAAAATGGGCAGGAAATGTAGAAATACATTTAAAAGCTTCAGATTGGTACCACCATCACCACCACCTAAATGATCAATATGACAATTGTATTTTACATATAGTATGGGAACATGATATATCTGTTTTTAGAAAAGACAATACAGAAATTCCCGTTTTAATACTTCAAAACTATGTTCCAAAAGAATTAATTACTCAATATGAAAAGCTAAAAATAAAAAAGGAATGGATAAATTGTGAGGGAAAATTAAACCAAATCCCTGAATTTATTATTTCTAATTGGGTAGAACGTTTGTATTTTGAACGGTTAGAACTAAAAAATGAATCCATAAAAAAACTACTAGAAGAAACAAACTACGATTGGGAAGCCGTTTTTTTTATAACCCTAACTAAAAACTTTGGGTTAAACGTAAATGGAGAGGCTTTTTTGAGTCTAGCTCGAACGATTCCTTTTTCGATACTTAAAAAAGAAAGTTTTGATCTAAACTATATAGAAGCCCTATTGTTCGGTATGGCAGGACTTCTACCACTCGAGCCTCAAGAAAATTATGAGAAAGATCTAGTAGAATTGTATGAATACATCAAAATCAAATATCGGCTAAAACCAAATCATATAGAACGTTTTGAGTTTTATAGATTACGTCCTGATAATTTTCCAACGATTCGTATTGCTCAAATAGCAATGCTTTATCATATTCAAAAAAATATTTTTACGTTAGCCACAGACGCAACTAGTGTTGAAGATTTTTATAAAATTTTCTCAGTTGGAGTTTCCGATTATTGGGAATCCCATTACAACTTTCAAAAAAAATCGAATCATAAAGAAAAAAAAATATCCAGAATGTTTGTAGAATTATTACTTGTCAATGCTATCTTACCCATTCGGTTTGCTTATACACAATATAAAAATAAGAATGATATAGATCTAGATCTAATGCTAATCGAAAAAATCAGACCTGAAAAAAACAAAATAATAGATTATTTTGAACATTATGGCGTAAAAGCTAAAAATGCAATGCAATCACAAGGCCTAATTCAGTTAAAAAAGAAATACTGTGATGCTAATCGTTGTTTACAATGTGCCATCGGTGTTGAATTTTTGAAGTCTGAAAAATAAATTGTAGATTTACTAAAGTATTTTATCTCATTTTTTATTGCACAATGATATTAAAACTTAAATATTTTTTTGAACGACAAGGGTTTCATATCGCTTCAAGATTAGCTGATCGTTTAGGTATGAGAGCAAATAGTATACGTTTGTTCTTTATTTATATTTCGTTTGTTACTGTAGGACTTTGGTTTGGAGTCTATCTTACGATAGGATTTCTAATGAAATTAAAAGATTTACTCAGAGCTAAAAGAACTTCTGTTTTTGATTTATAATTATGCTTCAATCACTCAAACATTATTTTGAATATACAAGAAATCAACGCATAGCACTGTTGTTCTTGATTGTTTTGAGTGTACTGCTCCAAATGGCATATACCTTTATTGACTTCTCAGAAGATTCCAATCCAACAGCAGAAGAAAAAAAATGGCTTGCTCAACAAACTGTGATAGATTCGTTAAAAAATAAAAACACACAAGAGGAATACAAAATACATCCTTTCAACCCCAATTTTATTACTGATTTCAAAGGTTATAAGCTAGGGATGTCAGTAAAGGAAATCAATCGTTTGTTCGCTTATAGAAAAAGAGGTAAATATGTTAATTCAGCAGAAGAATTTCAGAAAATAACAAAAGTATCAGATTCTTTATTAGGTTCAATATCATCTTATTTTAAATTCCCCGACTGGGTTTCAAAAAAAAAACATTCGGATAATGTGAAATACAGATCATTTACCGAAGCCCAAAAGACGATAAAAAAAACAAATACTTGGGTACAGAAAGATATTAATTTAGCTACGAAAGAGGATTTAATGAAAATATACGGTATAGGAGATGTTATTTCAGATCGGATACTCAAAAGTAGAGAATCTTTGGGAGGCTTTGTATCTATGGATCAAATACAAGAGATATGGGGATTATCTCCTGAAGTTATTACGGAATTAAACAAAAAATTCACATTATTTAAAGTCCCAGAAGTTTTAAAAATAAAAATTAATGAAGCCTCTACCAAAGAACTTTTAAAAATCCCCTACATAAAATATCCTGTAGCCCGCGAAATAATTGGGTTTAGAAGTATGAATAACGGAATTCATTCAGTAGATGATTTACTTGAAATTAAGAATTTTCCAGTTGATAAAGTAAAAATAATTACCTTATATTTGGACTTTAAATAAATAGCAAGAAGAACAATACAACTTTATGAACTCAATTTATTTTACAGAAGACCATCAATTATTCAGAGAGAGTTTTCGCGATTTTTTACAAAAAGAAGTAGTACCTCACATTGAAAAATGGGAAAAAGAAGGAACGATAGAACGTTTTATCTGGAAAAAATTTGGAGACATGGGATTCTTTGGATTAAATTATCCTGAGGCTTACGGTGGGTCAAATCTTGACTTATTCTATACAGTTATATTTTTAGAAGAACTACAAAAAGTAAAATCATCAGGTTTTGCCGCTGCTATGTGGGCTCATGCCTATTTAGCAATGACACACTTAAATGCAGAAGGAGATGAACGTATTAAGCAAGAGTATTTAGCTCCAAGTATTGCAGGTAACAAAATAGGTGCGCTTTGTATTACAGAACCTTTTGGAGGTAGTGATGTGGCAGGTATGCGAACAACAGCAGAACGTAAAGGAAGTAAATTTGTGATTAATGGCTCTAAAACATTTATTACAAATGGAGTCTACGCGGATTATTACGTTGTGGCTGCGAAAACGAATCCAGCTCTGGGAAATAAAGGAATTAGCATATTTTTAATAGATGCTAATACACCAGGTATCTCAGCAACTAAATTAAATAAATTAGGATGGAAAGCGTCTGATACAGCAGAATTAGCATTCGATAATGTAGAAATTCCTTTAGAAAACTTAATGGGAGAAGAAGGAAAGGGATTCCCTTACATAATGCAACATTTTGCATTAGAACGCCTAATAATGGCAATTAATGCACACGCTCGAGCTGAATATGCAATAGATTATACATTAGGATATATGTCAGAACGAGAAGCTTTTGGAAAATCAATTAATAAATTTCAAGCTTTACGTCATACAATGGTAGAACATACAACAGAAGTTGAACATTGTAAAGTCTTTAATTATGCAGCTGTAGCTCGTTTAAACAAAGGAGAATATGTAGTAAAAGAAGCTACTATGGCAAAATTAAAGTCAACTAAAGTAGCGGATTTGGCAATTTATGATTGTTTACAAATGCTAGGGGGATACGGTTATATGGAAGAATATCCCTTAGCCCGTTTGTTAAGAGATAGTCGATTAGGGCCCATTGGAGGCGGAACATCTGAAATCCTAAAAGAAATTTTATCAAAAATGATTATTGATAATAAAGATTATCAACCAGCAGTAAAGTAATACCTAAAAAAGCATAATATGTTTAAGTGAGATACTAAAAAAGTTTTCGCTCCACTAATTATTTTTTCCAAATTACGCATTAGCCTTTCTAAAGAAAGATAAAATCATGAAAAATACATAAAAATTATGCCTTGGTATAAATTTTATATTGAGGATAAAAAAGTAAACGTATTTTCAGATTTAAAGACAGTTTTTCTTACAAATAAATTTTTAATGCGTAATTTTGGTTTAACAGAAAAGGAAGTTTTTTAAGCGACTATCGTTATCAGACTATATCTTTTTTATAAAACCAACTTAACTAAAAATTAATGGACAGACGTAAATTTTTAAAACATTCAACTGCGGTATTCGGTGCTTCGGTTTTGATGCCTTCAATGGTAGTCTCTTGTGTTTCTGAAACACAAGAAAATAATCCAAAAAATGTAAAAGTATTAATCATTGGTGCAGGAGCAGCGGGATTGTTTGCTGGATACACACTAAAGAAAAAAGGAGTAAGTTTCGAAATTTTAGAGGCTTCTTCAAAATATGGTGGACGACTAGGAAAACAATCAGGTTTTGCCGATTTTGATATTGATCAAGGAGCAGAATGGTTGCATTTAGAAGACAGTATAATTGGCAAAATAATTAAAGAAACACAGACCAAAATAACTTTAGATGATACAGAATTAAAATATTGGTATAATAATGAAATTACTTCAACTTTACCTCTACAAACAGATATTTTTAGAAGTGAAACCGAAGTTTTTCAAGATGTCAGTTATTGGGAGCACGCACATCAAAAAGGCCTAGATAATTCATATAATAATATTATAGAAGCTTATGCAGGAGATCAAGGGGCAAGTGCTACCAATATTTCAGTAAAATGGGATAACGAAGAAGCGAAAAAATCAAATAGTCAAGAGAAAAATTATAAATTCGAAAAAACTTATTTTGATGTTTTCGAAAATAACATAATACCCTTTGTTAAACAAGACATAAAATTAAATACAATTGTAAAAAAAATTGATTATTCAGGAAACTCAATTGAAGTAACAGATCTAAATGGAACGGTCTTTATTGCAGACAAAGTAATTGTTACAGTGCCAATTACCATTCTGAAATCAAATGATATCATTTTTAAACCATCTTTGCCTAACGAAAAAACCATGGCTTTTCAAAAAATAGGAATGGAAGCAGGAATGAAGGTGTTTTTAAAATTTAGTGAAAAATTTTATCCAAGTAATTTTGTTTATGGGGGCTCCGTTTGCGCTGCGTACGGTGATGTTACCCTAGGTAAACAGACTAAAGATAATATTTTGTTGGCGTTTGTTATGGGCAAACAAGCTCAAACTCTTTCAGATCTAAATAGTCATGAGGCGATAACCAGTGCATTGTTAATAGAATTAGATTATATGTTTAATGGGAGAGCAAGTGCTAGCTTTGTTAAATCTACTGTTCAAGATTTTACAAAGCATCCATTCATAAAAGGAGCCTATTCTTATAGTTCTGTTGGTATGGGAAATGCTAGGGAAATTTTAGCACAATCTGTAGGTGATAAAATATTTTTTGCAGGAGAAGCAACTAATTTGCAAGGTGACCATCAAACGGTTCATGGAGCTGTAGCTACTGGTGTAGAACAAGCAGAAAAAATAGTATCCTTATTAAAATAAGAACCCAAGAATTAGTAGTTTTTCGATAGGGTAGATAAAAATATCAAGATAAAGATTCTTAATGATGAAAAAATAAGGAGGTATATTTCATAACCTTGATTTATAAAATTCATTTAGAATTAACCATAATATACGATTCAAGGCTAAAAAATACCCCGTAATCAATTTTTACTACCTTATTGTTGAAAATAGAATGAAATGTAGAAGGTGGGTGTAAGGCAAAAATTCTACAAAAATAATTCAAAATTTATGATTTATAATTTAAAATAAATCCTTAGGTTTGCATCCACAAATGAAAGGGGGTGTCAAAACTATGTTAATTATACCAATTAAAGACGGAGAAAATATCGATAGAGCATTAAAGCGCTATAAAAGAAAATTCGATAAAACAGGAGTTGTGCGTCAATTAAGATCACGTCAGCAGTTTACAAAACCTTCTGTATCAAGAAGAGCTGAAGTTCAGAAAGCACAATACATCCAAGGATTAAGAGATGCTGTAGAAAATTAATAGCAAATTATAATCATAATATAAAATCGCTAGTTGTAAAAGTTGTACTTTTAGACTAGCGATTTTTTTATGGATTCAATTGGGGAATTATGAGTGAAAATTTAGTTCGTTTTGAAGATTATTTGTTAAAAGAAAAAAAATATTCATTACATACAGCCAAGGCTTATGTGAAAGATTTGTGGCTTTTTTTTGATTACCTAGTAGAAGTGGAAGGAGGAGGGTTAGAAGAAGTTAGTTATTCTTTGGTTAGAGGATGGATAATAAGTTTGGTTGAGTCAGGAGTGTCTAATCTTACGGTTAATAGAAAAATGGCCTCTTTAAAAGCTTTCTATAAATTTCTATTAAAAATTAAAGTAATTGATGTTTCGCCTATGTTGCAACATAAATATTTAAAAGCCGAAAAGAAAATTCAAGTCCCTTTTTCCGAAAAGGAATTAGAATTAGCATTGAATCAAATAGAATATAATCAAGATTTTGAAGGTCTTCGCGATAAATTAATTATTGATTTGTTTTATACAACAGGTATTAGGCGTTCGGAATTGATTAATCTACAGCTAGTTGATGTTGATTTTGATTTAAAAGTGCTTAAGGTTTTGGGAAAACGCAATAAAGAACGAATTATACCTGTTTTAGATGTGATTTTTTTAGAAATTAAGCAATATTTAGAGAAAAGAAAAGCTTTGCCCCATGTATTTGATGAAGAATATTTATTTCTTCTTGGGAACGGTAAGAAAATGAATGAAACTTTTGTTTACAGGTTAATAAATTGCTATCTTAGTGTTGTCTCGGAAAAAGTGAAAAAGAGTCCTCATATGCTTCGTCATACTTTTGCGACTCACATGTTAAACCGAGGTGCAGATTTAAATTCAATAAAAGAGTTCTTAGGGCATTCTAGTTTAGCGTCTACACAGGTATACACGCAATCTAGCTTAGGGCAAATAAAAGAAGTGTATAAAAATGCGCATCCTAGAGGTCGGAAGTAATTCTTTTTAAATTGTTTAACCTTAAAAAGATTTAATTATGAAGGTAAATGTTCATGCAGTTAATTTCAACATCGACAAAAAATTGGTTTCTTTTACAGATGAAAAAGTAAACAAATTAGAAAAATTTTATGATAAAATTGTCTCTGCGGATGTGTTTATGAGGGTAGAGCAGACCAGTGAAAAAGAAAATAAAGTAGTTGAAGCTAAAATTTTGGTTCCAGGAGATGAATTTGTTGTTAAAAAAACCTGTAAATCATTTGAAGAAGGTGTGGATTTGTCAGTTGATGCTTTGGAACGATTGCTTGTAAAACGTAAGGAAAAACAGAGAGCTCATGCTTAATAGAGAAAAAAATAAAAAAAAGTTTAAAAAAATTTTTGAAATCTAAAATATATCTCTACATTTGCAGTCCGTTAGAAATAGCGGACTTTTTTACTGAATGCCGGTGTAGCTCAGCTGGCTAGAGCAGCTGATTTGTAATCAGCAGGTCGTGGGTTCGAGTCCCTCCATCGGCTCTTTGAAATATTGAAAAAATGTTTTATATTTGCACTCTCAAATCAAGAGTCAAATAAAAAAGTAAGGCGGGGAGATACTCAAGCGGCCAACGAGGACGGACTGTAAATCCGTTGGGAAACCTTCGCAGGTTCGAATCCTGCTCTCCCCACAAAATAAGTTTGAGAGTTTCAAGTTTCAGGTTGCATTCGAAACAGGATACTTTTGATTGAAAACCTAAAACTTTACCGCCGGTGTAGCTCAGGGGTAGAGTGCTTCCTTGGTAAGGAAGAGGTCACGGGTTCAAATCCCGTCATTGGCTCACAAGATTTTTTTGAACACTAATTATTATAACTAAGATTAAAAATTAAGTAAAATGGCAAAAGAAAGTTTTAATCGTTCGAAACCGCACTTAAATATCGGTACTATCGGACACGTAGACCACGGAAAGACTACTTTAACTGCTGCGATCACTAAAGTATTATCTGATGCAGGTTACTGTCAAGCTAAGTCATTCGACCAAATCGATAACGCTCCAGAAGAGAAAGAAAGAGGTATTACTATTAATACATCTCACGTAGAATATGAAACTGCTAACCGTCACTACGCTCACGTAGACTGTCCAGGTCACGCGGATTACGTTAAGAACATGGTTACTGGTGCTGCTCAAATGGACGGTGCTATCTTAGTAGTTGCTGCTACAGATGGTCCAATGCCACAAACTCGTGAGCACATCTTATTAGGTCGTCAGGTAGGTATTCCTCGTATCGTTGTATTCATGAATAAAGTGGATATGGTTGATGATGCTGAGTTATTAGAGTTAGTAGAAATGGAAATCCGTGATTTATTATCTTTCTATGAATACGATGGAGATAATGGTCCAGTTGTTCAAGGTTCTGCTTTAGGTGGATTGAATAATGATCCAAACTGGGTTCCAAAAATTATCGAATTAATGGAGGCTGTTGATGCTTGGATTGAAGAGCCAGTTCGTGATAACGAAAAACCATTCTTGATGCCAGTTGAGGACGTATTTACAATTACAGGTCGTGGTACAGTTGCTACAGGTCGTATCGAAACAGGTGTTGCTAACACTGGAGATCCAGTTGAAATCATCGGTATGGGTGCTGACAAGTTAACTTCTACTATTACTGGGGTTGAGATGTTCCGTAAAATCTTAGATAGAGGTGAAGCTGGAGATAACGTAGGTTTATTATTACGTGGTATTGATAAGGCTGATATCCGTCGTGGTATGGTTATTTGTAAGCCAGGTTCAGTAAAACCACATGCTAAATTTAAAGCAGAGGTTTATATCTTGAAAAAAGAAGAGGGAGGTCGTCACACGCCATTCCATAATAACTACCGTCCTCAGTTCTATGTTCGTACAACTGACGTAACAGGTACAATTTCTTTGCCAGAAGGTGTTGAGATGGTAATGCCAGGTGATAACTTAACAATCAATGTTGAGTTGCTTCAACCAATCGCTTTATCAGTAGGTTTACGTTTCGCTATCCGTGAAGGTGGTAGAACAGTAGGTGCTGGTCAGGTAACTGAAATCGTTGACTAATTATAGTTGATATATAAAAAACCAGCAGTTTATGCTGCTGGTTTCTCTAACAAACGGGCGTAGTACAAGGGTTAGTATAGTGGTCTCCAAAACCATTGATGGGGGTTCGAATCCCTCCGCCCGTGCAAATAAGAAATATAATGAACAAAGTGACTAATTATATATCAGAAGCTTTTGAAGAGTTTAAGTCAAACGTGACTTGGCCAGGATGGGAAGAGGTTCAAAAACTAACAGTAGTTGTGGCCATCTTCTCTGTCATTTTTGCGCTAGCCACTTGGGGTATTGACGAAATTTTTACTAAAACAATTGAGGGTTTCTTTAATTTGTTAAAAGGATAAAATAGAGTTATGGCTGAAACAAGTGTGAAGAAGTGGTATGTTGTAAGGGCTGTAAGTGGTCAAGAAAATAAAGTAAAATCCTACATCGAGCAAGAAATTAATCGTGTGGGAATGGCTGATTATATATCACAGGTATTAGTGCCAACAGAAAAAGTTGTAACGGTACGTGATGGTAAAAAAATTAGTAAAGAAAGAGTTTATTTTCCTGGTTATGTAATGATCGAAGCAAACTTAACAGGAGAAATACCTCATATTATAAAGTCTATTACAGGTGTAATTGGTTTCTTAGGTGAAGTAAAAGGTGGAGATCCTGTGCCTTTACGTCAATCAGAAGTTAATAGAATGTTAGGGAAAGTAGATGAATTGTCAACTACTGTAGATCATGGATCTATACCTTATTCTATTGGTGAAACGATTAAAGTTATTGATGGTCCGTTCAATGGATTTAACGGTACTATTGAAAATATAAATGAAGAAAAACGTAAGCTAGAAGTAATGGTTAAGATTTTCGGAAGAAAAACACCTTTAGAATTAAGCTTTGTTCAAGTAGAGAAAGTATAATATTTATTTATATAATTCACATCAATCGCTTCCAATGATCGATGTGCTTAATTTTTTTTAAAAATGGCTAAAGAAGTTAGTAAAGTAGTTAAACTACAAGTAAAGGGAGGTGCTGCGAACCCGTCGCCACCGGTTGGACCTGCTTTGGGAGCTGCTGGGGTTAACATCATGGAGTTCTGTAAGCAATTTAATGCTAGAACACAAGATAAACCAGGCAAAGTATTACCAGTACAAATTACTGTGTACAAAGACAAATCGTTTGATTTTGTTGTTAAAACTCCACCTGCTGCTATTCAATTATTAGAAGCTGCTAAAATTAAATCAGGGTCTGGACAGCCAAATCGTAAGAAAGTAGCTAGCGTATCTTGGGATCAAATCCGTACAATCGCTGAAGACAAAATGCCTGATTTAAATGCTTTCACAATTGAAAAAGCAATGAGCATGATAGCTGGAACAGCTAGATCTATGGGTATTACTGTAACTGGAGATTCTCCTTTAAACTAAGAGAAAATGGCAAAATTAACGAAAAAGCAAAAAGTTGCAGCTTCAAAAATTGAAAAGAATAAAATGTATTCTTTGAAAGATGCCTCATCTTTGATCAAAGAAGTTGCTTCTGCAAAATTTGATGAATCAGTTGATATCGCTGTTAAGTTAGGTGTAGACCCTCGTAAAGCGAATCAAATGGTGAGAGGTGTGTGTTCATTACCACACGGTACAGGTAAAGATGTAAGAGTATTAGCTTTAGTTACTCCAGATAAAGAAGCTGAAGCAAAAGCTGCTGGTGCTGACCATGTAGGTTTAGATGAGTACTTGCAAAAAATTAAAGACGGTTGGACTGATGTAGATGTTATCATCACTATGCCAGCTGTAATGGGTAAACTAGGTCCATTAGGGCGTATTTTAGGACCTCGTGGTTTGATGCCAAACCCTAAAACAGGTACTGTAACTATGGAAGTAGGTAAAGCAGTAGAAGAAGTGAAATCGGGTAAAATTGACTTTAAAGTTGATAAAACAGGTATTGTTCACGCTGCTATCGGTAAAGTTTCTTTTGACGCTCAAAAAATTCAAGAGAACGCTCACGAAATTATTCAAACATTAATTAAATTAAAACCAACTGCTGCAAAAGGTACTTATATTAAGTCTATTCACTTATCAAGTACTATGAGTCCAGCTATTGCTTTAGATCCTAAAGCAGTGTAATTGGTAGTTAAAAAATTTTAGTATCATGACTAGAGAAGAAAAATCATTAGCGATTCAAGATTTAACTGCACAGTTAGCTGGAACTAATATCGTTTATTTAGCAGATATTTCTGGGTTAAATGCAGAAACTACTTCAAATTTAAGAAAAGCTTGCTATAAAGCAGGTATTAAATTAGAAGTTGTTAAGAATACGTTACTTGCTAAAGCAATGGAAGCTTCTGATAAAGAATTTGGTGATTTACCAACTACTTTAAAAGGAAACACTTCAATCTTAATTGCTGACATTGCTAATGCTCCGGCTAAAGTAATTAAAGAGTTTCGTAAAAAAGGAGATAAACCTTTATTAAAAGGAGCTTATATCAATGAGGAAGTATATATCGGTGATAACGAATTAGAATCGTTAGCGGCTCTTAAATCGAAAGAAGAAGTTATCGGAGATATCATCGGATTATTACAATCTCCAGCTAAACGCATCATTTCTGCTTTGCTTAACAATGCAGAACAAAAAGGTGAAGAAACGGCTGAATAATTAGCGCACTAATTAAATTATATAAATTTTACAAATCATTTAAAAAAGATAGAAAAAATGGCAGATTTGAAACAATTCGCAGAACAATTAGTAAATTTAACAGTTAAAGAAGTAAATGAATTAGCTGCAATCTTAAAAGATGACTACGGAATCGAGCCTGCTGCTGCTGCAGTTGTTATGGCTGGTCCTGCTGCTGAAGCTGCTGCTGAGCAAACAGAATTCACAGTAGTATTAAAAGATGCTGGTGCTTCTAAATTAGGTGTAGTTAAAGCTGTTAAAGAATTAACTGGTTTAGGATTAAAAGAAGCTAAAGATTTAGTAGATGCTGCTCCAACAAACGTTAAAGAAGCTATTTCTAAAGACGAAGCTGAAGGCTTGAAAAAAGCTTTAGAAGAAGCTGGAGCTGTAGTTGAGCTTAAATAATTATACATAGTATAAACTATAGGTTTAGGCCTTGAGTAAAGCACTCAATGGCCTAAACCATTTTTTCGTATAGTAATGTTATTCTTTTCTAGAATGGCTTCCTAGCGAATTTTAACTTAACACGAAGAAAGAAACTAAAGTTTATCAATACACTTGTTTTCAAAAGATGTGTGAGTTATAAATAAAAAAGTATTGATTGTTTTAAATGTTAATCACTAACATAAAAATTACTTTTTTTTTAATCATAATTTTGTCCATAGATGATATTAAATCAGACTGAAAGATTGAATTTTGCCTCGACAAAAAACATTCCGAACTATCCCGATTTCTTGGATGTTCAAGTGAAGTCGTTCAAGGATTTCTTTCAATTAGAAACGAAATCTGATGAAAGAGGCAACGAGGGGTTGTACAACACCTTTATGGAAAACTTTCCAATCACTGATACGCGTAATCAGTTCGTATTAGAGTTCTTAGATTATTTTGTTGATCCTCCTCGTTATACAATTGAAGAATGTATAGACAGAGGTCTTACATACAGTGTGCCACTTAAAGCACGTCTGAAATTATACTGTACTGATCCAGAACACGAAGATTTTGAAACCATCGTTCAGGATGTGTATTTAGGTACTATTCCTTATATGACTCCGAGCGGTACTTTTGTTATTAATGGTGCTGAGCGCGTAGTTGTATCGCAATTACACCGTTCGCCAGGTGTATTCTTTGGTCAGTCTTTCCATGCCAATGGTACAAAATTATACTCTGCTAGAGTAATTCCTTTCAAAGGTTCTTGGATTGAATTTGCTACCGATATCAACAGTGTGATGTACGCTTATATCGATAGAAAGAAAAAATTACCTGTAACTACATTATTCCGAGCTATTGGTTTTGAGCGCGATAAAGATATCTTAGAAATTTTTGACTTAGCGGAGGAAATTAAAGTATCTAAATCAGGTTTAAAGAAATATATCGGTCGTCGTTTAGCTGCGCGTGTTTTAAATACATGGCATGAAGACTTCGTAGATGAGGATACAGGTGAGGTAGTATCTATCGAGCGTAATGAAATTATCTTAGATCGTGATACGCTTTTAGATAAAGACAATGTAGAAGAAATTGTTGATGCTAATGTTAAGTCAATTTTATTACATAAAGAAGATTTAAATACAGCTGATTATTCAATCATTCACAATACTTTACAAAAAGACCCTACCAACTCTGAAAAAGAAGCAGTAGAACACATTTACCGTCAATTGCGTAATGCTGAACCACCTGATGAAGAAACAGCTCGTGGAATTATCGAGAAATTATTCTTCTCTGATCAGCGTTACAACTTAGGGGATGTAGGTCGTTACAGAATGAATAAAAAATTAGGTCTTGATATTCCTATGGATAAGCAGGTGCTTACTAAAGAGGATATCATTACTATCGTTAAATATTTAATCGAGTTAATTAACTCTAAAGCTGAGATTGATGATATTGATCACTTATCAAACCGTCGTGTTCGTACAGTAGGGGAACAACTATCTGCTCAGTTTGGTGTTGGTTTAGCTCGTATGGCTCGTACTATTCGTGAGCGTATGAACGTTCGTGATAACGAGGTGTTTACACCAATTGATTTGATCAACGCGAAGACTTTGTCTTCTGTAATCAACTCATTCTTCGGTACGAACCAGTTATCTCAGTTTATGGACCAAACCAATCCATTAGCAGAGATTACACACAAACGTCGTTTATCCGCTTTAGGTCCTGGAGGTTTATCTAGAGAGCGTGCTGGTTTCGAAGTTCGTGACGTTCACTATACGCATTACGGTCGTTTATGTCCGATTGAAACTCCAGAGGGACCAAACATTGGTCTTATCTCTTCATTAGGGGTATATGCTAAAGTTAACGGAATGGGATTCATCGAAACTCCATACCGTAAAGTAACGAATGGTCAAGTAGATTTAGTCTCAGATCCTATTTACTTAAGTGCAGAAGAAGAAGAAGGTAAGTTAATTGCTCAAGCTAACATCGAAATGGATGATACAGGAGTAATTACTACTGATAAAGTAATTGTTCGTGAAGAAGGGGACTTCCCTGTAGTTGATCCTTCTGCGGTTCATTATACAGACGTTGCTCCTAATCAAATTGCTTCTATTTCAGCTTCATTAATTCCTTTCTTAGAACACGATGATGCAAACCGTGCCTTGATGGGGTCAAATATGATGCGTCAGGCGGTACCTTTATTACGTCCCGAATCTCCTATCGTGGGAACAGGTTTAGAACGTCAAGTAGCGTCTGATTCAAGAGTGTTAATTAATGCAGAAGGAAATGGAGTAGTAGAGTATGTAGATGCTGATAAGATTACTATCAAATACGAAAGAACAGATACTGAAAGAGCAGTAAGTTTTGATTCAGATGAAAAAACGTATCAGTTAATAAAATTCCGTAAAACGAATCAAAGTACTACTATCAACTTAAAACCAATTGTTAGAAAAGGAGATAAAGTTGTTAAAGGACAGGTACTTTGTGAAGGATATGCAACGCAAAATGGGGAGTTAGCTCTTGGTAGAAACTTACAAGTAGCTTTCATGCCTTGGAAAGGGTACAACTTCGAGGATGCGATTGTGATTTCTGAAAAAGTGGTTCGTGATGATATCTTCACATCTATTCATATTGACGACTATTCATTAGAAGTTCGTGATACAAAATTAGGTAATGAAGAGTTAACAAACGATATACCTAACGTTTCTGAAGAGGCTACAAAAGACTTAGATGAAAACGGTATGATTAGAATTGGTGCCGAGGTAAAACCAGGTGATATTCTAATAGGAAAAATTACACCAAAAGGGGAATCTGATCCTACTCCAGAAGAAAAGCTATTAAGAGCAATTTTCGGTGATAAAGCAGGAGATGTAAAAGATGCTTCATTAAAAGCTTCTCCATCTTTACATGGTGTTGTTTTAGATAAAAAATTATTTGCAAGAGTTGTAAAAGACAAGCGCAAGCGCTCTCAAGAAAAAGATGAGTTAGCGGCTCTTGAAATGGAATACGAAACAAAATTTGTTGAACTAAAGGATCGTTTAATTGATAAATTATTCTTGATTGTTGATGGTAAAACCTCTCAAGGGGTAATGAACGATTTAGGTGAAGAAGTATTGCCAAAAGGTAAGAAATACACCAAAAAAATGTTACAAGCTGTTGAGGATTTTGCTCACTTAACAAAAGGGCAATGGGTTGCTGATGACGAAACAAATGAAATGGTTAATGACTTAATTCACAATTATAAGATTAAGTTAAATGACTTACAAGGGGCGTTACGTCGTGAAAAATTTACGATTACTGTTGGGGACGAATTACCATCAGGGATCTTAAAGTTAGCAAAAGTTTATATTGCTAAAAAACGTAAACTTAAAGTAGGTGATAAGATGGCAGGTCGTCACGGTAACAAAGGTATCGTGGCACGTATCGTTCGTCAAGAGGATATGCCATTCCTAGAAGATGGAACACCAGTAGATATCGTATTGAATCCACTAGGGGTACCTTCTCGTATGAACATTGGTCAGATTTATGAAACCGTTTTAGGTTGGGCAGGTAAAAAATTAGGTAGAAAATATGCTACTCCAATTTTTGACGGTGCTTCTCTTGATGAGATCAACGCCTTAACAGATGAGGCTGGAGTGCCAAGATTTGGTCATACCTACCTATATGATGGTGGTACAGGAGAACGTTTCCATCAGCCAGCTACTGTAGGTGTTATCTATATGTTGAAATTAGGACACATGGTTGACGATAAGATGCACGCTCGTTCTATTGGTCCTTATTCATTAATTACGCAACAACCATTAGGAGGTAAAGCTCAGTTTGGGGGTCAGCGTTTTGGAGAGATGGAGGTTTGGGCACTTGAAGCGTATGGAGCATCAAGTACTTTACGAGAAATCTTGACTGTTAAGTCAGATGACGTGATAGGTAGAGCTAAAACTTACGAAGCAATCGTTAAGGGTGAAACTATGCCTGAGCCAGGATTACCAGAATCATTCAATGTATTAATGCACGAATTAAAAGGTCTTGGTTTAGACATCCGTTTAGAAGAATAAGATTAGTTGATGGTTGATGGTTGAAAGTTTTTTTCAGCCAGCAACTAACAACCAACAACTTAAAAATTCAAAAAAGATGACAACAAATAGAAATAAAGATAAAAATACCATCAAACGTTTCAATCAGATCTCGATTGGTTTGGCTTCTCCTGAATCTATTTTAGCGGAATCACGTGGTGAGGTATTAAAACCAGAAACTATCAATTATCGTACGCACAAACCAGAACGTGACGGACTATTCTGTGAACGTATCTTTGGTCCTGTAAAAGACTATGAGTGTGCTTGCGGTAAATATAAAAGAATCCGTTACAAAGGAATCGTTTGCGACCGTTGTGGGGTTGAAGTTACTGAAAAGAAAGTACGTCGTGACCGTGTAGGACACATCAATTTAGTGGTGCCTATCGCTCATATATGGTATTTCCGTTCATTACCAAACAAAATCGGTTATATTTTAGGATTACCATCTAAGAAATTAGATATGATTATCTATTATGAGCGTTATGTAGTAATTCAACCTGGTATTGCTAAAAATGCAGATGGTGAGCCATTACAAGCAATGGATTTCTTAACAGAAGAAGAATACTTAAATATTTTAGATTCTCTTCCGTTAGAAAATTTATATTTAGATGAAAGTGATCCTAATAAATTCATCGCTAAAATGGGGGCTGAGTGTATTATGGATTTATTGGCTCGTGTTGATTTAGATTCATTATCATATCAGTTACGTCATGCAGCTAACAATGAAACATCTAAACAAAGAAAAACAGAAGCGTTAAAACGACTTCAAGTGGTTGAGTCTTTCCGTGAGGCTAATTTAAATCGTGAGAACCTTCCTGAATGGATGATTCTTAAAGTGATTCCAGTGATCCCACCTGAATTACGTCCGTTAGTACCACTAGATGGGGGGCGTTTCGCAACGTCTGACTTGAATGACTTATACCGTCGTGTAATTATCCGTAACAATCGTTTGAAACGATTAATGGAAATCAAAGCACCCGAAGTGATCTTACGTAATGAAAAACGTATGTTACAAGAAGCGGTTGATTCGTTATTCGATAATACAAGAAAAGCTTCTGCAGTTAAAACAGAATCAAACAGACCATTAAAATCATTATCTGACTCGTTAAAAGGTAAACAAGGACGTTTCCGTCAAAACTTACTGGGTAAACGTGTTGACTATTCAGCTCGTTCCGTAATTGTTGTTGGACCTGAGTTAAAAATGTATGAGTGTGGTTTGCCAAAAGATATGGCTGCTGAGCTTTACAAGCCTTTCGTAATTCGTAAATTGATCGAAAGAGGTATTGTAAAAACAGTGAAATCGGCGAAGAAAATCATCGATAAAAAAGAGCCTGTAGTATGGGATATTTTAGAAAATGTAATCAAAGGGCATCCCGTATTGCTTAACCGTGCTCCTACGCTTCACAGACTAGGTATTCAGGCGTTTCAGCCTAAGTTAATTGAAGGGAAAGCAATTCAGTTACACCCGTTGACATGTACAGCATTTAACGCCGATTTCGACGGTGACCAGATGGCGGTTCACCTACCATTAGGACCTGAAGCAATTCTTGAAGCACAACTATTGATGTTAGCGTCACATAACATCTTGAACCCTGCTAATGGTGCACCTATAACAGTACCATCTCAGGACATGGTTCTTGGTTTGTATTATATGACTAAAGAGCGTTTATCTACTCCTGAATTAACAATAAAAGGAGAGGGCTTAACTTTCTATTCTGCTGAAGAAGTACATATAGCTTTAAATGAAGGTAGATTAGAATTAAATGCTCGTATCAAAGTGAGAGCTAAAGACTTCAATGAAAATGGAGAATTAGTATATAAAATTATTCAAACTACTGCGGGTAGAGTATTATTCAACGAAGTAGTACCTGAAGAAGCTGGTTATATCAATGAAGTATTAACTAAAAAATCACTTCGTGATATTATTGGAAAAATTCTAGCAGTTACGAATGTACCTACAACAGCAGCCTTCTTAGATAATATGAAGGATATGGGGTATGGATTTGCATTCAAAGGAGGATTGTCATTCTCTTTAGGGGATATTAAAATTCCAGATCAAAAACAATCATTAATTGCAGAGGCTAGGGAGCAAGTAGAGGTTATCTCTATGAACTATAACATGGGTCTTATCACAAATAATGAGCGTTACAATCAGGTGATTGATATTTGGACTTCAGCAAATGCTCAATTAACGGAGGCGGCTATGAAAAATATCCGTGAGGACCAACAAGGTTTCAACTCGGTATACATGATGCTTGATTCTGGAGCCCGTGGTTCAAAAGAACAGATTCGTCAGTTAACAGGTATGCGTGGTTTGATGGCTAAGCCGAAAAAATCAACCGCTGGTGGTGGTGAAATTATCGAGAACCCGATCTTATCGAACTTTAAAGAAGGTCTTTCAATCTTAGAATACTTCATCTCTACGCACGGTGCTCGTAAAGGGCTTGCGGATACGGCGTTAAAAACGGCGGATGCGGGGTACTTAACGCGTCGTTTACATGATGTTGCTCAAGATGTAATCGTAAATCAAGTAGATTGTGGTACATTAAGAGGAGTTGAAGTAACTGCTTTAAAGAAAAATGAAGATATAGTAGAAAGTCTAGGGGAACGTATCTTAGGACGTGTTGCGTTACAAGATGTAGTAAATCCTTTAACTTCTGAAGTTTTAGTAGCTGCTGGTGAGGAAATCACAGAAGCAATTGTTAGAGAAATTGAAGCTTCTCCAATTGAAGCAGTAGAAGTACGTTCTCCTTTAACTTGTGAAGCAACGAAAGGAATTTGTGCTAAATGTTACGGTCGTAACTTAGCTACAGGTAAAATGACTCAAAAAGGTGAAGCAGTAGGTGTAATTGCAGCACAGTCAATTGGTGAGCCAGGTACACAGTTAACACTTCGTACGTTCCACGTTGGAGGGGTTGCTGGAGGTATTTCAGAAGAATCTAGCATTATTGCTAAATTCCCTGGACGTTTAGAAATCGAAGATTTAAAAACAGTTAAAGGGGAAGATGCAGATGGAGAAGAAGTAGATATCGTAATTTCTCGTTCTACTGAGTTAAAATTAGTAGATGAAAACACAGGTATTTTACTAAGTACTCACAATATTCCTTATGGTTCGAGCATCTTTGTAAAAGATGGTCAAATAGTAGATAAAGGAAATATAATTTGTAAATGGGATCCATATAACGGAGTAATCATCTCGGAATTTACAGGTAAAGTAGGTTACGAAGATTTAGAACAAGGGCAATCTTATTTAGTTGAAATTGATGAACAAACAGGTTTCCAAGAAAAAGTAATTTCTGAAGCAAGAAATAAGAAATTAATTCCAACTTTACATATTTATGGAAAAGATGGCGAGCTAATTCGTTCTTATAACTTACCAGTAGGAGCTCACTTAATGGTTGAAGATGGAGAAAAAATTAAGTCAGGTAAAGTATTAGTAAAAATCCCACGTCGTTCGTCTAAAGCAGGCGATATTACAGGAGGTTTACCAAGAATTACGGAGTTATTAGAAGCTCGTAACCCTTCCAACCCAGCAGTGGTGTCTGAAATTGATGGTGTGGTATCATTCGGTAAGATTAAAAGAGGGAACCGTGAAATCGTAATCGAATCTAAGTTTGGTGAAATAAAGAAATATTTAGTAAAACTTTCTAATCAAATCTTAGTACAAGAAAACGACTTTGTAAGAGCGGGTATGCCATTATCTGATGGAGCAATTACACCAGACGATATTCTAAGAATTAAAGGACCATCAGCTGTGCAACAGTATTTGGTAAATGAAATTCAAGAAGTTTATCGTTTACAAGGGGTAAAAATCAACGATAAACACTTTGAGGTTGTTATCCGTCAAATGATGCGTAAAGTACAAGTAAATGATCCAGGAGATACTTTGTTTTTAGAGGAACAATTAATTCATACAAAAGATTTTATCGAAGAGAATGATAAATTATATGGTATGAAAGTAGTGGAAGATGCAGGTGATTCAGTTAATTTAAAACCGGGTCAAATTGTTACTCCAAGAGAGTTACGTGATGAAAACTCATTGTTAAAACGTGAAGATAAAGATTTAGTTGTAGCTCGTGATGTAATTACAGCAACGGCTACACCAATTCTTCAAGGTATTACAAGAGCTTCGTTACAAACTAAATCATTTATTTCAGCAGCTTCATTCCAAGAAACAACAAAAGTATTAAATGAAGCAGCCGTAGCTGGAAAAATTGATACTTTAGAAGGTCTTAAAGAGAATGTAATTGTAGGTCATAGAATCCCAGCCGGTACAGGTATGAGAGATTATGATAATACAATTGTTGGTTCTAGAGAAGAATATGATGAATTAATGATTACCAAAGAAGAATATAATTTCTAATATTTTAGAAATAAAATTAAAGCTGTCCAAACGGGCAGCTTTTTGCATTTAATCTATAAACGTACAAATAGAATGAAACAAAATAAAAATATAACTTCTGAAATAGAAAGGCAAATTGAAAATGGTTTTTCAGAAAAAGGGATTATTCAAAATTTAATTTCCATGGGGTATTCTAAATCTGAAATTGATGAAGCATTAAAGGGAATAAATATTCCTGAGCCAATTTATCAAAGAGGTTCTTCTGAGGATAATTATGGAGGAATCAGTACAAGACAAATGGTTGCAATAGTAGCAATACTTATTGTTTTTAGAATAATAAGAATTATTTCTAGATTCTAATGAATCCAAATTAAGAGAAACAGGTATTGGAAATAGATGAAATATTTTTTTTAGTATTGTATTTATGAGAAACAACTATAAAATGATTAATAGGTTTTAAAGAAGAATGTAATTTCTAATAATTAGAGTATTCTACAAAATATAAATCCGAACCTTGTGAACTCTTGGATTTTTTTACTATTATTGTTCTAATAATACTACGTAACATTTAAATAAAAATATAATGAGTAATCTTAATCAAGAGCAAGAGGGACAGATAAATATAGAATTAGATGAGACAATTGCTGAAGGAACTTATTCTAACCTAGCCATAATCAATCATTCTGATACCGAGTTTGTAGTCGATTTTATTAATATTATGCCAGGTATGCCAAAAGCAAAAGTAAAGTCAAGAATTGTATTAACTCCTGAACATGCTAAGCGTCTAGCACAAGCTCTAATCGAAAATATTCACAGATTTGAAAAAGCACATGGAGATATTAAGGAGGGAGAGCATCCTCAGATTCCTTTGAATTTTGGTCCAACAGGGAAGGCGTAATGATAATAATTTATATTTGAGATAAAAGATCCGATTTTAAAAAGAGGCTGTCCTAAAAAAAATTTGGAGGCAGATTCAGAAGTAAGCCGAATATAGGTAGTATATAAGGGTTATATGGTAGTTTTTTGATAATTAAATGGTAGTAAATGGTAGTTTTTGTACATTTTATTTCGGGTATAAAAAAAGACTTCATTTGTTGTTAAGCCTTGTGTTTATTGGGGTTTTCGATTTTTTTATATTTAATGTATTTGTATATTTTAATTGTTTGCCCCTAACAGGCAATTGGTACTGAAATTCGCTTAAACGTTGTATTTTTGCCATAGCATTTAAAGAAAAACCCCGTTTTTGACTCTTTTTGAGTTTTTTCGGGGTTTGGTTCTTCTAAAATAAGACTTATTTTATTGATAAGCAAGTGTTTATGTTGTTATGAATGTGCCTTAGTAGACACAATTCTCAGAAAAAGAGTTCCTATTTTAGGATAGTCTTATTCTATATTGGTTTTTCTATTCAAATTCTGACGTAAAATGTAATTTAACACTTGGGTATTTTTGTTGAGTCATTTGAATTGAAAAATCTGAATCCGCTAAGAAAACCATTTGACCATATTTATCTTTTGCTAAGAATTTTTGCTTAATACGCTTAAATTCTGCAAATTCTTCGTTTTTAGGATCATCTGGTTGAATCCAACAGGCTTTAAAAACAGGAAAGTTTTCATAGGTACATTTAGCTCCGTATTCGTGCTCTAATCTATATTGTATGACCTCATACTGAAGAGCTCCTACAGTACCAATTACTTTTCTTCCATTCATTTCAAGTGTAAATAACTGTGCAACCCCCTCATCCATTAATTGGTCAATTCCTTTTTCTAATTGTTTTGCTTTTAAGGGATCAGCGTTGTTTATATAACGAAAATGAAGAGGAGAAAAGCTAGGAATTCCTTTGAAATTCATTTGTTCGCCCTCTGTAAGAGTATCACCAATCTTAAAATTGCCCGTATCATGCAAGCCTACGATATCCCCAGGATATGATATGTCAACAATTTCTTTTTTCTCAGCAAAAAAAGCATTTGGACTAGAAAATTTTAAGTTTTTACCATGACGAACATGTAAATAAGGTTTGTTGCGTTCAAATGTTCCTGAAACAATTTTGATGAATGCCAAACGATCTCTGTGTTTCGGATCCATATTAGCATGTATTTTAAAAACGAATCCTGAAAACTTATTTTCGTCTGGTTTAACTTCTCGAGTATCAGAATGTTTAGGTCTGGGAGAAGGGGCAATTTCAATAAAACAATCGAGGAGTTCGCGAACACCAAAATTATTTAATGCAGAACCAAAGAACACAGGTTGTAAATGGCCTTTTAAGTAGGCTTCACGATCAAAAGAAGGGTATACTTCTTCAATAAGCTCTAATTCTTCTCTTAATTTAAGAGCGGCCTTTTCGCCTATTATCTTTTCTAATTCGGGATTGTTAACATTTTCAAAAGCAATTGTTTCTTCAATGTTTTTTCGGCTATCGCCTTCAAATAAATTAATGTTCTTTTCCCAAATATTATAAATTCCTTGAAAATCATATCCCATGCCAATAGGAAAGCTGAGAGGTGTAACATGAAGACCTAATTTTTTTTCTACTTCATCCATTAAGTCAAAAGCATCCTTCCCTTCACGGTCTAATTTATTAATAAAAACGATCATAGGAATGTTGCGCATACGACAAACCTCTACCAGTTTTTCAGTTTGCTCCTCAACCCCTTTTGCTACGTCTACTACAACGATAACACTATCAACGGCTGTTAAAGTTCTAAATGTATCTTCTGCAAAATCTTTGTGACCAGGTGTGTCAAGAATGTTGATTTTTTTGTTTTTATAATTAAAGGCTAGAACCGAAGTAGCCACGGAAATACCTCTTTGACGTTCAATTTCCATAAAGTCAGAAGTAGCTCCTTTTTTTATTTTATTACTTTTTACAGCTCCCGCTTCTTGAATAGCTCCTCCAAAAAGTAAGAGTTTTTCAGTTAAAGTGGTCTTCCCAGCATCGGGGTGCGATATAATTCCAAAAGTTCTTCGGCGTTGTATTTCAGTGTTGAAACTCATTGTTAAAAGAAAAAATTAAGTATTTTTGCGTTAAATAAATGTAAAAAACTTGCTTTTCTAAAAAAGGTAAATCGTAAATTTTTGTTAAAAAAGCCTGTAAGTCTGCAAAATTAATAAATAAACATGAATAAGCTTCAAAATAAATCTTACTTAAGCCTTATTGTAATACTTTTATTGCAAATACTCTTTTTCTATCTGGTGTTTTTAGAATATAAAGGAGAAAAACAATTATTAGTAATTACACAACAAGATAAAGTTGATAGAGAATTTAAAGATAAAGCACAAAAGCTTTCTGATTTGATTGAAGGAACTCAATCGTATTTTAATAAATATATACTTTTTAGAGAATTACCAGATCTTAAAAAATATAATGAAAGCCTTGTTTTAATGGCTAAACATTTGAATGATCTTATTACAGATCAAAATCAAAGTATAAAACTAAAGGATAAGATAAGAAAGAATGTGACTCTTAATGAAAATTTAATAAATTTAAAGCAAAAAACAGATTCGATAATTAATGACCGATCAACAATTTCTCAACAACTTAACTTAGACGAGTTTTTGAAACCAAGTAATTATAAATTTGAAGATGTCTTAAATAGTGTTGAATTTGAAACGGATAAAAAAGTAGACAGTGTAAAGAAAAAAGGCTTATTTTCAAGATTAGGAAGTGCTTTAAAGGGACAAAATGATGTACAGAAAGAACAAATTAATAGCATACTTCGTCTTAAGTTTGGGAAAAAAGTAGTTTCAGGAGATATAAAACAGCAGTTTAAAAATGTTTTATTAGAGTCACAGAAACATTATAATAAACAATTTGGAGCTATTAGTAGAAGTTTAACGAATATTAAAAAAGGAGAAAAAAACTTAGTTCAAAAAAATCAAGCACTAGTTTCTGCTTACCGTCAGATAAATGATAAATTGAAGCTAATGATAGATGATGTATTAGATGATAATTCAGTAAAAATAGATGAACAAGCTAAAGTAAATAAAAAAGTACGATTCTATTTAATTATAACTGTTATGGTTCTAATAGTACTGATGTTGTTTGTATTATTGAAATATATAACAGACGTATTTAGAGTTAAAAGAAAATTATCAGAAGCAAAAGATCAAATAACAAAAGATTTATTTTTGAAAAATCGTATTATTTCAACATTAACCCATGAAATAAAAACCCCTGTTAGTATTATTAATTTATATGGGGCGTTTATGGGGAATAAAAATAAAGATATCGAATTGCAAGAATTTTTTGACACGGTAGTCTATACTTCTAATACATTAACACATATATCGAATCAAGCATTAGAATTAGTGAAAAATAATGAAGGAGAAACCAAGTTGAAATTGGAACCCGTTAATATGTCAGAAGAAACCACAGCAATTGTTAATTCATTAAAGATTTTTGCTTCTTCAAAAAATATTGATTTAATATTTAAAAATGAATTGCCTGCTAGTTGTATTGTACAATACGATAAAGCTAAGTTCTACCAATTGGTATATAATATAGTTGGTAATGCAGTAAAGTTTGCAAAATCAAAAATAGAAATTATAGCTAAATTGGAAAAAAACGAAGACATACAATCTTTTTCTTTTACAGTGAAAGATGATGGAATAGGGATTTCGAAAGAAGATAAAGAAAAAATATTCGATTTAGAGTATCAGAGTAAAAATAATAAGTCTGTTGATGCTTTAAGTCTCGGATTGGGATTGTATTTGTGTAAAAATATCATAAAAGCAAGTAATGGCACAATTTCTGTTGAAAGCGAATTAAATAAAGGAAGCCAAATTAAGTTTAATCTGAATTTTAATAAATAATGAATATAAAAGGAGAAAAGAAAGTTTTGATTGCAGATGATCATGCAGTAGTATGTCGTGGGATAGAAGTATTGGTGAGACCTGCATTTGAAAAAGCAACATTTTCTTATGCTAATTCAATTCAACAGGTTTTAGAAGCAATAGAACAAAATCAGTATGATGTATTGTTGTTAGATGTAAACTACGCAGATGCTAATTTAACTCAAAAAATTTCTGAAATCAGAGCAAAGTCAGCTCAAGCAAAGATTGTTGTTTTTACAAGTGGATTATCGTTCAAAGAATTTAATATCTTAAAGAAAGAAGTAAATGCTATTCTAACCAAACAGTCAGAAGCATCTGCTTTTATACATACACTCGAAACGGTTTTTAATACAGGAGGCTTTGTAAGTTCACCCTTAAATGAAGAAAAGGTAAAAAGACTTGAAACACTTACGGAAAGAGAACTCGATATATTAGAATGTATGTTAAGTGGCATGGGAAATAAAGAAATGGTTTATCATTTAGATATAAAAGAATCGACCATATCAACTTTACGTAAAAGAATTCTAGGTAAATTGGATTTAACTAATAACGTTGAATTGTTGAATTATTTTACAGAAAATATTTTGTAAAATAGTTTTAGGGTGTTAATCATTCAATTTAAAAGATTATTTTAGGATAAAAACCTATGCTTTAATTTATTTAGGGTAAATTAGATTTTATTTATGGTAAAACGAGTATATATTAGTTTTTTTTATAGATAGTGTTGTCTATGGTTTTACTGAGGGATTGTAAGAAAATAAATAAATTTAGTAAATGAAAAATCCAGTTTAAGTTGATTTTAATTTTGTTTTATTTCCAATAGAATATATTCTGTATAGATTTTTTTATGTAGAAAATTTTCTAGTAAAAAAGAAAAGAAAAAAATAAAAAAAGAATTACTTTTACAATGTAATTTGTTTAAAAAGAATCACATGAAGCTTTTTGTAGACCTTAAAAACGCCCCTCCAGTTCCTTTTAATGCGACTCCTCCTTTAGGTCTGAGTGTTGGGTGTAGTAAAAGTGTCCTTAGTATTATGGCATTTTTTTTATAGTTGTATCATTCCTATAGAAAAAAATAGGATGATATTTAGATTAGATGCTTTGGGTTATAGTGCTTAAATATGTATGTTATGAGAAAAAAAACTATTTTTCTTTTTTATTTTTTATTTTTTTTATCTAGTAAAAACTATTCGCAATTATATGTAGGAGGAGATCCTAATAAATATTTCTTTGTACAAGACGTACTTGTAACAGTTCAAGGAAATGTAAATTTAGCTAGTTCTGAAGGAAATTTCTTTTTGAGAAAGGAAGGACAACTGATGCAAACATCTTCAGGAACTTCTACTAATGTAGGTTTGGGTAATCTTTCTGTTTTTCAAGAAGGAACGGTAAATAATTTTCAATACAACTATTGGTGTTCTCCTGTAGGTGAACCTAGTTCAACAACAGGTAATTCTAAATTTGGAATTAGTAGATTAAAGTTGCCTCTTACTTCGTTAGGAAAGTCAGATGTCGTTATAACTTCAGGACTCGATGGTGTTTCAACAAACGGAGGTTTGACAATTGCTAAAAGATGGATACATACCTATCAAGAGTCTAGTGTATATAGTGGATGGGTATTCAAAGGAGATGCTATTGATATAAAAGCAGGAGAAGGCTTTTCAATGAAAGGTACAATGGGAACCGATAATATGATTCCTATGACAGGGCTAACTCAGAATAATTCAGGAAGTAATCAGCGTTATGATTTTAGAGGAAAACCGAATTCTGGTGATATAAAAGTGCCAATAGCAGACGGAAAACTAACTTTAACAGGTAATCCATATCCTAGCGCAATAGATTTAAACTTATTTCTTAATGATCCTGCGAACGTTCCTTTTTCAGATGGAACCGCGTTGTTTTGGGAACACGATAAAACAGTAAATTCACATTATTTAGGTGAGTACAGGGGAGGATATGGGGTGTATAACGCAACTACAAGTGTTTATACTCCTGCTGTTTTTTATACCTATGATTCTGCGGGTAATAAAGGGGCTATTTACAGTTCCCCTGGGCATGATTATAAAAGGCGTTTTTCACCTATTGGTCAGGGATTTATGGTTCGAGGAAAGGCTAATGGTGAGTTAACTATAAAAAATTCCCACCGTGTATTTGTAAAGGAAAATGTGGTAAATACAACTTCACAATTTGAAAGAAATACCAACAATAAAAATATCAATTCCTTTTATCCTCCAATTCCTAATGTTGCAGGAGTTGATTATACAAAAGAAAGAGTGGCTAATCCAAACATTAAGTTAAAAGTTTCGTTTTGCGAAGGAGTTGCTACTAAAGAATTAGCATTGGTATTAATGAACGGATGTGAGGTAGGCGTTGATAGAGGCGATTCAAAATCACCTTCAATATACAGCAAAGATATAAATTTAACAATTAATCAAGAATCCTTCATTCATGATTGTAGACCATTTAATGAAAATACAAAATATTCTTTAAAATGTGTATCTGATCAAGACTGTGTTTTTAGAATTCAAAAAGCATCAGAAGAAGGAATGGAGAATTCTAAAATATACTTACACAATATAAAAGAGGATCAGTACTATGATTTAAACGGGGATCCCGTTGGGTTTTTTGTAAAAAAAGGGGAAGATTACGAAACTTATGAAATTGTATTTGATAAAAAATCAGAAGTTTTAAATACGGATGAAATAAAGTTGGCTCAAGATTTAATTGTCTATTATAACAAAGAACAAAGATCTATTATTATAGACAATAAACAAGAACACGATTTGCAAGAGGTATGTTTGTTAGACCTCACAGGAAAAAGTATTAAATGTGCCTCTTTACAATCTAATGAAAAATCCAAATATACATTAGCGGTTGATCATATTCAAACTCAAACATATATTGTCAAAATTCAAGATAAACTCAAAAGGATAGTATCTAAAAAAATAATTATTAATTAAGTACTTATAGAAAAAATGAGAAAAGGATTATAAAAACAGTTTCTCATTTTTTGATTTATATGTGTAAGGAGATAGAACTGTTTTTTTTATTCGTATTTATTTCATTAAAAAATTAGACCTTAATACATAATAAATGTATTCCTATCAGGGACTGTAAAGTACAATCAAAAAGAGAACTAACTTATTCAAGTGTTATTGTCTTTTAAAAATAGTCTAAATAAGAGTTTTTTTTGCCCCTAATTTAATAGTTGATGAGAAAATGTTCTAATCTTCGTTCTATTGCTCTTTGTGTAGTGTTTATCAATTAAGGCTTCTTTAAAGTTAGATAAAATCAATATAAAGGATATTAATCAGAAAGTATAATAATTTTAATAACTTCTTAGTATACAGTAAAAAACTTGTTGTATCTTAACTAAGAACCGCTTTAGTGTATAATAATTAAAAAATAGATGATATGATATAAAGAAATAAAATTCGAGTAATTATTTTACAATTCATTTCTAAAAATGAATTATTTTACTAAAAAATGGGGTCATAAATTTGAAGTAATAATCTTATGATTTTATTGATAAGATGTTCGATGATATTAATTTTTTAGTTGATTATGGGTATTATAGGTTGTATTTAACCTTATAAAGAAGGTAAAAGTTTTATTGAAGATCAATATACTTTTAGTTATGTCTTTTTAATCTTAATAATGAGTTTGTTTTAAAACATTAAAGAGATAATATTTTAAATAATATAATATGTGAAAAACATATTTTTAAAACCTTATTCTAAAATTTAAAATTTAATATATGGTCGAAAAAATACCAAAAACATTTAGAATTAAGTTTAGAGGCTTAATTTTTCTAATTTGTCTTACCACATTATTCTTTTTACCTGTTCAAAAGTCATATTCGCAATGTGGAACTGGTTTTCAACAAGGAGGCTTTTTGATGAATGTAAGCAATAATATTTATTCTGTTAATATTAGAACAGGTAAGTCTACTTTTATAACTACTAGTCCTTTTGTAAGTGGAGTAGGATTGGCAGGTATGAATTCTTTTGCTACTGATGCGGCAAATAGAGTAATGTATTATACCGATACTAATAATAATGTATCTAATGCTGCTTTGTATGCTTACAATATAGCTACTAATACGCATGTTGTAGTATCTCCAAATGTCACAGCCCAAGGGATAACATTAGGAACAGCAGGTGTAGGTTCTGGAGGAGCCGCTTTTGATGGAGGGTTTTTATATTTGGCGATAGAACAATCCCTTACAGGGACGGCTAATGCTGATACAGTAATTTATAGATGTACGATGTCAGCTGATGGTTTGACATTAGTTAATGCTATACCTGTAATCCAGATTGACGAAGCGGATTCTATGGGAGATTTTGCTGTTATAGGAAATCTAATAGTTAGAACTTCTAGTGGTCAAGTTTTTGAGTATACAATACCAACAACTTACGTCTTCGGTACCAATACAGCAGCTTCTACTACAGTATCAGGAAGTAATACTTATATATCTCAAATAGCTCAAGATCATCTGAATAATTTATGGCTAGTTGGAGATAGAGTTAGACAATATGATCCAGCTACTCATACTATCTCAGGAACAGAAGTAAATACTACATCTGATGGGATTTCTGATATAGGATCTCCATTTGATGCAGGTGGATGTGTTGCTGCAGATGCTGTTATAGGAGATAGAGTTTACAGAGATTATAATAATAATGGTGTTTTTGATGGTGTAGACGTAGGAATAGCAGGAGTAACAATTAATATTCATGATGATATAAATAAGAATGGAGTTGTTGATGGAACAGATCTTTTATTAACGACTGTTACTACTGGAGTAGGGGGTTTTTATACTGTAAATGGTTTGCTTCCAGGTGATTATATTATAAGAGTAACTGATACAGGAAATGTTATCGGAGGAAGTGCTATCTCAACTACAGGAGGTAATATACAAACAGAAGCATTGTTTATATCAGAGTCAAATTTAACACATGATTTTGGATATTTTACCCCTAATTCAAATTTAGGGATAACAAAAACAGTAAGTAATGCTACACCAAATGTAGGTAGTAATGTAACTTTTACACTAACAGTGACTAATGCAGGACCAAGTACTGCAACGGGAGTTACCGTAAATGATTTACTTCCATCGGGATATACTTTTGTTGGTAGTTTACCTTCTGTAGGAACGTATAATTCAAGTACGGGAGTTTGGACTATTGGTACATTAGCAAATGGAGCTATAGAAACATTAAATATTGTAGCAACGGTTAAAGCTACGGGGAGTTATGCAAATACAGCTACTGTGACAGGAACTGAAGTAGACCCTTCATTAGGTAATAACTCCTCAACGAGTATACCTATTCCTAAAAATGTAATAGATGCAGTAAATGATCCATTGGTTACAGTTGTAAGTCTAAATACACCGGTTGTTGTTCCAGTAAACGTAACAGCTAATGATAAGATAAATGGAGTAGCAGTAACCCCAGTTAATACCAATGTAACTCCTGTTACAAATGGTTCATTAAGTGTAGATGCAAATGGAAACATAACAGTAGCGGCAAACACCCCATCAGGAGTTTATAATGTTACATATCAATTATGTGAAGCAGATTTAGTTACGGGCTTAAATATAACTCCAGCAAACTGCGATACTGCAACTGCCATAGTAGAAGTTAAAAACGACTTAATAGCTAAGAATGATAATTTAGGTACGATTGCTACCTCAGCCACAGCAACTACTGCCGCAGG
>NZ_PCMX01000029.1:0-893 GCF_002530675.1 Flavobacterium columnare NBRC 100251 = ATCC 23463 | reverse complement strand
GATGCAGATGGTAATGTAACGATCCAGCCAGGTACATCAAGTGGTACTTACACGATTCCTTATACAATTTGTGAAACAGGAGCAACTCCAGTAAACTGTAAAACAGCCAATATAACTGTAGAAGTTAAAAACGATTTACTAGCTAAGGATGATAATTTAGGTACTATTGCTACCTCAACTACAGCAACTACTGTCGCAGGAAGCGTTTTAGCGAATAATGGAAACGGATCAGATACTCTAAACGGAGTGGCAGTAACCGCAGCCAACACAGATGTAACCCCTGTTACAACAGGTTCTATTCGTATTGATGCAGATGGTAATGTAACGATCCAGCCAGGCACACCAAGTGGTACTTACACGATTCCTTATACAATTTGTGAAACAGGAGCAACTCCAGTAAACTGTAAAACAGCCAATATAATTGTAGAAGTTAAAAATGTTATTGACGCTATAGACGATGCTAAAGTAACTGTTGCCTCAGGAGGTAATACCCCCAATGTAACGTTAAACGATAAGTTAAACGGATCAAACGTTACGATAGGTGCAGCAGCAGGTCAAGTAAGCCTAGCAGGTGTAAATGTTCCAGCAGGCTTAACATTAAATGCAGATGGTACGATTACTGTAGGCGCTACCACACCAAGTGGCACATACCAAGTAGAGTATCAAATCTGTGAGAACGGAGCAACTCCAGTAAACTGTGATAAAGCAATTGCTATAGTAGAAGTTAAAAATGTTATTGACGCTATAGACGATGCTAAAGTAACTGTTGCCTCAGGAGGTAATACCCCCAATGTAACGTTAAACGATAAGTTAAACGGATCAAACGTTACGATAGGTGCAGCAGCAGGTCAAGTAAGCCTAACAGGTGTAAATGTTCCAGCAGGCTTAACATT